>DATEOJ010000096.1:0-3883 GCA_035274235.1 Pyrinomonadaceae bacterium | reverse complement strand
TTCCCAGCCGGCCACGCAACAAGGATCAAGGGGCTGACCGACGCCGAGATTCTGGAAGTCGCATTACACGGAATTTGAGCGGTGACGTCCGGAACCGACTGGAGCGCAGGCATCCCTGCCTGCAACGTCGCGGCTTCCGCGACGTAAAACGGTCGTGTTCTGAGATTTCGATCTTACCCGGCCGGCAGCTCCAGCGGTGAGCTCGAAATTCGTACGTGGTCCGAGAACTTTAGGCGCTTCACGCTGCGGAAGCCGCAGCGTTGCAGGCAGGGATGCCTGCGCTCCAGTCCGTTGGCGACTACTTTTTCGTCGCCGTCTCAGTCCCCACCGACGTCGATCCTACGCTTCCCCACTTTCCGTCGAGGGTTCCGTCAGACTCAACTTCGTAACCGACGAATCCGCATTTGCTCCCGCCGATACCGACAGCGACAGTCTCGCCTTGCTGGATACCAAACCCTGTGAGCGGCGACGACCCGACCTTCCAGTTGAATGCGTACCCGGTTCCACTCTTCTTAACGCCGAGCGTTCCGGTGTACTCCTGACCTTGGGTGTTCTTTCCTTTTACGGAATAGTCGCCTTCCAAACCTGTGCCGGACGTACGTGTCGCGGTTTCCGACTCGCTCGAGTTATTGCCCCAATAGCCTGCCTTGCCATCCAGCGTTCCATCGGCGCCGATGCTGTAAAGAACGACGCCGCAGCCTTTTCCATCGGCTCCTTCAGTGAACGCGACAGCCACGTTGTTGCCGGTTTGAACGCCGACACCGTCGTATGTATTCGTGCCTGACGTCCAGCTGAACTGATAGACATCGCCGCGACTCTTCACATTCAACGTCCCATTGTACGCACCGCCGCCGCTTTCATTGGTGCCGCTGACTTCGTATGATCCGCTGATGTCCTTTGCCGCAGGCTTTGACGGCGTGGCCGGCGATGAGGACGTCGTCGTGGCTGTACTACCACTCGACACGGTGGTGTTCGAATCGTTCCCGCCGCAGCCGAGGGCAAGAGCAAGTAGTAAAAGGAATGGCCAGCTATTCTTCACTGTGAATTGTCTCCTTGGTCTTATTGTTGGAACGGAAACCGCAGCGATATAATAGCCCGCATTCTTTTTTCACGTCCATCCGAGCAAATCGATATGAAGAAACTGTTTAGCACCTGCCTCCTGGCGACGCTTGTAACCTTAGTCTGCTCGACGTCGTTCGCTCAAAAACGGATCACGGACCTCAAGCCGACGGTGATACTTATTTCACTCGACGGGTTTCGTTACGACTACGTCGATAAGTTCCGGACGCCGACGCTCGGTCGTCTCGCTCGGGAGGGTGTGCGTGCAAAGTGGATGATACCGTCGTTCCCAACCAAAACATTTCCAAACCACTACACGGTCGTCACCGGTCTCTATCCGGAGAATCACGGTATCGTGGAGAACAACGTCAATGACTTCGGCGAGGTCTTTAAGATCGACGACGCAAAGAAGGTCGGAGAATCTCGATGGTGGTGGGGGGAACCGATTTGGGTGACCGCGGAAAAGCAAGGGCAGGTCGCGGCGTCCTACTTCTTTGTTGGATCTGAAGCTGAGATCGATGGCGAACGCCCAAACTTCTGGCGCAAGTACAACGGTAACGTGCCGCCCGAGATGCGGGTCGATAAGGCGCTCGGATGGTTTGATCTTCCGGTCGAAAAGCGTCCGACGATGATCACTCTCTACTTTAGCGACACAGATGATGCCGGTCACGAATTCAGCCCGGATGGCGAGGAGACAAGATACGCGGCGCTGAACGACGATCGATATCTGAAGCAGCTCGTAGACGGACTAGCGGCGCGCGGGATCGAGGATCGTGTGAACATCATCATCGTAAGCGACCACGGCATGGCCGCACGCGATCAGCGAAACGCCATCGTGATGGACGACTATTTCGACACCACCGATAAGACGATCGCCGACCCGATCCTTACGACTGGCGAGATCTGGCAGTTCTTTCCAAAGCCGGGCAAGGAAGACTGGATCATGGAGCAATTGAAACCCATCAAGCATGCGACATGTTGGAGGAAGGCGGACATTCCGAAGCGGCTTCACTATAACCAAGGGCGTCGGATTGCACCGATCGTCTGCTCGTCCGATGAAGGCTGGAGCATGATGTCGCGAAAGCGTTTCGAAGATGCGAAGAAATCAGACACTTTCGACCAGATGCGCGGAGCACACGGGTACGACAATCAGGTGCAGTCGATGCAGGCGACGTTCATCGCGCACGGCCCGGCGTTCAAGCGGGGTTATCTCGCCGAGCCTTTTGAGAATATCCACGTCTACGAATTGATGTGTAAGATACTCGGGCTAAAACCGGCGAAGAACGATGGCGATCTGAAGAAAGTTGAGGGGCTGCTGAGATGAGCAAACGCGTGCCGCAAAATCTCGAGTGTCTTTTGTGTTCTTCCTTAGTGTGTTTCGCGTATTTCGTGGTTCGCTCTATCGTGACGGCCGACGTTGTTCCCGGTCGGTCTAAGAGGGATAACCACGAAATACACGAAACACACTAACAAGACACGAATAAGAGCCCAGTTCGTCGAAAACTCACTGCTCACGGCTCACCGTTATGATTGCCACTTCCGGCGGGACCATGAATCGAAACGGAAGGACACTCGTTCCAACGCCGCTCGTCACAAACATGTGAACGCCTTCTTCGACAACATGTCCCTGAGCATAGCGTTGACCAACCGATGACGGTACGAGCGGAGCACCGAGAATCGGCAGCCAAACCTGACCGCCGTGCGTGTGTCCCGCGAGCATCAGTTTGAGATCCGGGTTTAGGTTTTTCCAGTAGTTGAGAATGTAGAGAATGTCGGGGCTGTGTTCGAGTACGACGATCTGTCCGTCTTTCGGATAGGAGTTGACGACCGACCGAACAGTCGCGTCAAACTTTATCCACGAGTCGAGCTGCAGGTGATCCTTCAAACCGAGTAGACGAAGCGGTCGACCGTTCTGACTGATGACCGCGATCTCGTTTCTCAGTACGCGGTATCCGACACGCGTTAACTCCGCTGCAACTTCGTCGTCGCTCCACCAACCATCGTGATTCCCGAGCACCGCGAACACGCCGTACTTCGCCTTTAGTCCCGCAAGATTGTCAGCGACCTCACTTATCGGCATTCGCAACGGTCGCTCGTGGATCGGTTGACGCGTCCTTTCCTGCGAAACATAATCGCCAAGCAGAACGATAACGTCGGGATCCTGCGTATTCGTGGATTCGACTACTCGTCTGATCTGCTCGGCCGATGCGCCATGCGATCCACCGTGAACGTCCGAGATCATTGCGATCTTCAGACCATCGAACGCCGGGTCCCAGTCTTTTATCTTGATCTCTTTGCTCGTAACGACGAGTCGATTTGGTTCGATGAAATAGCCGTATGCGAGACAAAGTAAAGCGGCGAGCAGAACGCCCCCGGCGACATATAGATTCCGCCTCGGGACAATTTTCATTGTGCAGCGTGAAGCGTGACGACGGCGATCTCAGGCGGGACCCGAAAGCGGAACGGTACGACGCTCGTGCCGACTCCGCTCGTGACGTAGACATGCTTACCGTCAAGCTCGGCATGGCCGTACATAAAGCGGCGATCGTTAACGGTACCGATCCATCCGATGAGCGGCAGTAAGTTTATTTGACCACCGTGCGAGTGTCCGGCGAACATGACCGAAAAACTTCCGGGGGCAGAGATGACGGAGTCGGGATTGTGGGTGATCGCGATGACGTTGCTCTTGTCGGGAAGTTGATCGAACGGACCGCTCGGCACGCGGCGATGTCTCCAAAAGTCTTCGATTCCCCAAATCCGCACCGTCGAGTCGCCAATGGGAATTTCTCGGACCTCGTTCTCGAGCACGTTTATTCCAACACTC
>DATEOJ010000095.1:0-2703 GCA_035274235.1 Pyrinomonadaceae bacterium | reverse complement strand
CCCGATGTCGGGTTCGTCTTTTTTTATTATCAAGTGTTTTCACATAGAATAGTTTTTCAGTTGGATGTATAAGCAGATCGGCATTTTAACAGGCGGCGGCGATGCACCGGGTTTGAACGCGGTCATACGCTCGGTTGTCCGAACGGCAATCGGGAAGTTCGGGATGAAGTGTATCGGGATCGAAGACAGCTTCGAAGGTATCCTCGGCGAACCTCATACCGTGACCCTCTCGCAAAAAAGCGTGAGCGGAATTCTTCCCCGCGGCGGAACGATACTTGGCACTCGAAATCGCGGCAGCTTTGTAAAGATGGTTGACGGCAAGCCGTACTTTCCCGAGTTGCCGATCGGCGAGGCTCTCGCGAACCTGGATATTCTCGGCATCGAAGCTCTGATCGCTCTCGGTGGTGAAGGGACCCTCGCAATCGCGGAACAGTTTCACAGACGTGGATTCCCGGTGATCGGTGTCCCGAAGACGATCGATAACGATCTCGCGGCGACCGAGCTGACATTTGGTTTCATGACCGCGATCGACATTGCTACAGAGGCGCTCGACCGTCTTCACACGACAGCAGCGTCTCATGATCGCGTGATGGTCCTCGAAGTTATGGGACGCAACACGGGTTGGATCGCTCTTCATGCAGGTCTGGCCGGTAGTGCCGACCTGATTCTGATACCGGAGATACCGTTTTCGTTTGACGCGGTGATTCGCAAGGTCCATGAACGAGAACAGAGCGGTTCGAGGTTTACGAATATTGTCGTCGCCGAAGGGGCAAAAGAAGCGGGCAAGAGCGAAATGTATTCAGACGCGGCCGAGCTCCGGCTTGGCGGTATGGGTGATCATGTACGGCGTCGGATAGAAGAGATGACCGGGAAAGAGTCCAGATGTGTTGTGCTCGGTCACCTGCAGCGGGGCGGCAGTCCGAACGCGTTTGATCGAATGCTCGGAACCAATTTCGGTGCATGTGCCGTGAGGGCACTTGCCGACGGTGAGACGGGAAAGATGGTGGCATTGCAGGCCGGAACTATCACGACCGTCCCCTTGTCGGAAGCGATCGCAAATATCAAGACGGTCCCGATCGATGGACAGCTCGTTAGAACGGCCCGTGATATCGGCATCTCGTTCGCGTCCGCCGAAGGGAAACAAGCGAACGCATAGTTTTTGTTTTATGGAAGAAGTAAAAAAGAAACTTCAATCAGAACTCGACGCTCTCGAAGAAGAGCTGCACTTCAAACTCCCGAAAGAGATCCAGAAGGCACGTGAGTTTGGCGACCTGCGCGAGAACGCGGAGTACAAGGCGGCGATGGAACGACAGTCGATCGTGCAAGCGCGGATCATGCAGATCCGCCAGCGGCTTAGCGAGGTCGAATCGATCGATCTCTCGAAGCTCCCGACCGACCGCATTGCTTATGGGTCGAGCGTCATCCTCTTCGATCTCGAGAAAGAGGAGAAGGTTACCTACCGGCTCGTGACCTCGGAAGAGAGCGATCCGGAGAACGGGTTGATCTCTACCGTCTCGCCGATCGGGCAAGCGCTCATGGGTAAGGAAGAAGGCGACGAAGTAAAGGTCAAGACGCCCACCGGCGTTCGAAACTTCGAGATCAGCCGGTTGACTACGATACACGAGCAGGGAGACTAAGCGGTCAGAGCAGGCGAGATACTCGCTAATCGATCGCCGACCACAGACCACTGATGTTAGGAGCAAGCATAGGACGCGGAGCGATGCGTATCATCAATACGATGGTGCGAGCCCTCGCGGCGGCGGGCGTCCATCCGAACATCCTTACCGCGATCGGAGTCTCGATCAATATCGGTTGCGGCGTTCTCTTTGGCCTTGGCGAGTTCTTTTGGGCGGGCATTGTTTTGATCGTCGCGAACCTGTTCGACATGCTCGACGGGAACGTCGCGCGTCAAACCGGTAACGTGACGAAGTTTGGAGGCTTTCTCGATTCGTCGCTCGACCGTCTGTCCGACATGGTCGCGTTTCTCGGGATCATGATCTTCTACGCCGGGAACTCGCCGCAGCACTCGCTGCTGAACGTGCTGCTCGCGGGCGTCGGTATGATCGGATCGGTGATGGTCAGTTACACGACCGCTCGTTCTGAAGGACTGGGCGTAAAGGCGAATGTCGGATTTCTCCAACGACCCGAGCGCATCGTGCTGCTTATCATCGGAGCACTATCGACGTGGGATTGGAATTCGAACAATTTCTTTTTCAATCGAATGCCGCAGGTGTTGTGGGTTCTGGCGGTCGGATCTGTCTGGACACTGATTCATCGAATGTATTTTATCTGGAAAGAGTTTCGTCGTTTGGAGCTGGAAGCGGCGGAGTAGTTTTTTGATGGAGTTTTTATCGGAGTTTTGGAACTCGCTGACCGTCGGCAAGGTAGCACTTGGCGTCGGCGTTTTTTTATTGTCGCTCGCCATCAGCTTCGCGGCGATCGCGATCGTCATGGTAAAGATCCCGGCGAATTATTTTAGTTCGCATTACGTGCAGGACTTTCTTCCCGGGAGTCCATGGATCGTGCGATGGGGAGCGGTGGTCGCAAAAAATGTGTTTGGTGTTTTTCTTATTGCATTGGGTATAATTTTGTCGCTTCCGGGCGTTCCAGGGCAGGGAATTCTGACGATCCTTCTCGGGCTGATCATGCTCGATATTCCCGGCAAACGGCCGATCGAGGCGCGAATAATAAAACGGCCGTCGG
>DATEOJ010000094.1:0-6496 GCA_035274235.1 Pyrinomonadaceae bacterium | reverse complement strand
ACCCGAAGTGTTCGAAAACTGGATAACGCTTCGACGAAAGTCACAGGATTTTATCTCGAAGTTCGGTGAGATCTAGGAATGACAACGCGACGATTTTACGCAGCTCCCGATCAGTTTGAGGATAAGGCGATCACGCTCGACACGGACGAGACTCGTCACCTTCGCGATGTTCTTCGTTTGAAGACCGGCGACATCGTGCGTGTTTTCGACGGTGTTGGTCGTGAGTTCGAATGTGAGGTCGACAGCATTCGGAAAAAGGAGACGTCGCTACAGCTTGTCCGCGAGGTCGAACCGTCGGCACCCGAATCGAAACTTGAGATCACTCTTGCCGCCGCAGTTTACAAGAGTGACAAGCTGGATCTGGTCGTACAGAAAGCCGTCGAGCTGGGCATATCGAGTTTTGTTCCTGTCGTTAGTTTGCGAAGCGAGTCAAAACTTCGCGACGCGACAAAGCGAGTCGACCGCTGGCGAAAGATCGCGATGGAGGCGACCAAACAATGCGAACGTGCGCTCGTAATGACCGTCAGCGAACCCCTGGCGTTGGACGATTTTCTTGCGACTACCGATGACGCGCCGAAGTTTTTATTCTCCGAAAAAGGCGGAGGGGCTCTGCCGGAAGGCGGCGAGCCAAGTCGGATCACGGCACTAGTCGGACCAAAAGGCGGTTGGGAAGATAACGAGATCGAGGCTGCCGTCGCTCACGGTTTTATAGCGATCAAACTCGGACGCCGCATCATGCGCGCAGAAACGGCGGCGATTGCGTTCGCCGCCGTTCTTCAACACCGCTTCGGTGATCTTAACTAAAGTCTTCTCGGAGCCGGTTTCTTCGGGCGGTAGTACGCGTCGCCTCGCTGTACAAGACTAGCTTTCTCAGCAAGCCCGATCAGCACCGAATCGAGAAGCTCCTTATTGCTCAGCTTGAAATTTACGATTCCCTTCGCGGCTTCGATATCGGGGTCGTCGAAATGCACGATGAGATACTGACGTTTCTCTTTGATCAGGTTACCGATCGCTCCCCCCGCGACCGCTCCGACAACGGTACCGGCGGTAGACGTAACGGATTTTGACTGCGGGTAGATAACAAGGATCGAATGGTAAGGGATGTGGAATTTCTCCTGCTGATCCTGTCCGATAAAAACCAGCCGCTCGTTCTCGTCGTCGAATCTCACGATTCCCTCTTCTTTCTTGCTGTAGCCAAACATTCCGCCTTCGTACTTCGCTGCGAACGTTTCGGGTGCAGGAGCGACGTCGGCTTGTTTTGTGGATTTTGAGCTCTCGAGTGGGCGCGGCTGAGCGTAGCCAATTCCGCCAAGAAGCAACGCGATGCCGATCGAAAATAATATCTGTCTCATGGAAGTGCCTTATTCGTTCGCTTGGAGAGTTCCGAATGACTCTATAGACGCTTTGACGAATGGTTTGGTTGTCATTTCACGGCGAAAAACTTCTCATCTTCGGTGTAGGCAGCGACCCGCTTACGGGCGATCGCGACGTATTCAGCCGACACTTCCGACCCGATCCATCGCCTCTCTAGAAGATGTGCGACCTTGGCTGTCGTCCCGCTTCCCATAAAGCAGTCGTAGACGAGATCGCCCGGATTCGTCCAAGTTCTGATCTGGTCCTCGACAAGACGCTCGGGAAAGATCGCCGGATGTTCGAACGCGATCTTGTCCTTTGAGGACGAACTACCAACATTGTATGAAAAGATGTTGCTCGCTTTTCTTTGGGATTTAACCTCGCGGCCGATATCTTCATCGGGAACATTGCCGCGACCCTTCCCCGTGATCCGGAACGCCTTGATCTTTTGCCCTGCCGATTTTGTCGGTTCCATGATCGGGTTGAACGTGTTGGGCTGCCCCTTCGAGAAGCAGAACATGTATTCGAAAGTCTGCCGGTACCGCTTGCCGCAGTCTTGCGGGATCGGATTGTTCTTCTGGTACAGCATCGTATCGTGAACGCGAAACCCTGCGTCACGAAACGTCATCGCGTGGCTAAAGCTCGATAGCGATTCGCTGCCGTCAACCGTGCGATCACCGACGACCCAGATCACGACCCCGCCCGGCTTTGTCTTCGCAAACAACCCGGCCGCGATTTCTTCGACCGGAAAGTGATATCCGTTGTAGTCGCGCAGATCGTCGTATGGCGGACTGGTGATAGTCATGTCGAGCCAGTCGTCGGGCATTTGCTCGATCGTCGTCAGACAATTTTCTTCGTAGATCTTTTCGAGTTCGAGCATGCGTTTCTAAAGCTTCATTCCACCGAACGTTCCCTGCCATGTCAGAGAATCCTTAAGAACGCTAAGACGCTGGGCGTCTTCTTCAGAAGACGTCACCGCAAGTTGGTCAATTATAGAGCCCAGCAGCGGTATCGCGAACTGCCCAGCATTTGCGATGATCTGCGAGTAGTAGTGAAGATTGAGTTTGCCATTACCGTCGTGATGAAAGCGCGCGAGGTCAGCCGCGTTCAGCTTCGCAACTTCCTGCCCGGGCGGAACGATCGAGGCTGGAACTCCATGGACGGGTTTGCCCGATCGATCGATCGTGCCTAGCAAGAGAATACCGATCAGGATCCCGGGCTCGTTAACAAAATCCGAATTCACATGTGCGGCTTTTGGCGCGAGACGCGGACCGAAACTCCCATAATCAGGATTCACTAAACGCGAATCGTAGATCACGCCGACGATCTTTTCGCCACCTGCGTCAAGACCGACGAATTGCCCAAACCAACGTGCGCTTTCTGCCGGAGCAGTCGCATCGCCAACCCGCGCGATGTAGTCGATGTGAGAGTTTGAGCTAACGATAGTGGCGATCTTCATAACGTCAGGGCGAAAGTAACGAATCACCGTGCAGGGACGCTGCTTAGTCGCGACTTCTCGGGAGCGTCGGCGGCGATCCGGTCGGGTGAATAGATCTTCATGTCGAAAATGTAGTATTGCTGGCTCTCCGTGAGCACGAACAACTTGTTCTCGTCTGCACTAAAGTTAGCGTAAGCCACGGAACTTGGAAATCGTAGATCGCCGAGCCTCTTTCCGTCATTGAGATCGATCACTGCGAGCACGCCCGGGACGTTCTCGACGATCCCGATCGACCTTGAGGCGTTAAGTAGCACCTTGCTTCCGAATACGCGGCTTCTCATTACGCCGGCCTTTAGCGAATAGAAGAGTACTCGGTTCCGTGAGTCGATGACGGCCACCCAGTCACCGTGTGTCACAACTTGTTCGACTGAGAACGAGCCTTCACCGGTCTCGATAAGAAGCTCGCCGAGAGAAGTCCCACTAGACGCATTCAGCACCTGTACAAGATAGTCGCCCTCTTTTTCGCCGAGGATCTTGAGCTGTGACGAAAGTGACTGGCTTCCTTTGATTATTTCCTTCGCTGACTTCGTCATCACCGGCCAGTAGAGTGAAACGGTCTCCGCTCGAGCGTCCACGTCGTACTTTGGCGACTCGTTCTCAAACTTCCGCGACCAAAGTAGTGACCGACCGATTGCGTCGTAGACCTCGATCGAAGCCTCCTGAGCCTGAAAATCCTGATTATTGATAGCGTCCAAGACACCGTTGAAATACGTGTACATGGGGCGCGCTCGCTCCATCGTATCCGGTAAAGGAGGAGGTTCTTCGGCCGCATCCTTCCCTTCCTTCTTCTGACGCTTTTGCCACCGCCTTTCATACTCATCGTCAAACCATGTCTTGCGCCGCACGAGAAATCTACCGAACTGTTTAGTGTTCCGGGTCTTGATCGGTTCAAGCATCGAGCCTCCGCCCGTCGCGGAATTGAGTTGGGCCATCTTTCGCGGTTCTTGTTCATAAGAAGGCAGGTCGGCATAGACAATGCCCTGTGCATCGAAATGCGAGCCCCGAAACCCGCGAATATGGAGCTTCATGACACCAGTTCCCACCGTTCCCAACTCCCAAACCCCACCCCTGTCGGACTCGGAAATCGCGAGCTTATCCAAACTGCCGGAAACAGCAGCCGTCTTGATGTCACCCAATTCATTCTTCGGCAACGCGACGCTACCAACTGGCTCCATTTTTTCGCCGCTGAGCTTCACCAGGTCGATGATCCCGTCCTTGCTCTCTGAGACGAAGAGGTCGCCGTAGCCGTCCATTGCCGCAAGCTTGTTCGAGAGAATGATTTTCTTAAGAGGAACACTGTACGCTACAACGAGGTTCGCGAGCGGCGGGTGGGCAAAAAAGTATTCACCCTTGTGAGGCTTCTCGAACGAGCTCGCTCTCATACCGAACTTCTCAACAAGTTCTCCTTCGGGAAAACTGAAGAGTCCCGACTTCTCGTCGTCGTCACGACTCTGACCGATGACCCTGTCACTCGAATAAAAAGCGAACGGCATTTGAAGAACCTTCCGCAAATTCGAAGTTAGCTTCACTTCCGTATTCGCCTTTAGGTCGTACACAACCACACCATCCCTCCGTGGGGTGGACACGTACGATCCTATTCCCCCATCGATTCGGGACACTCGCGAGCCGATAAAGTACCTGCCGTCCGGTGAAAACTCAAACGCCATTGCGGTGAGCTCTCTGATCTCGTTCTCGACAAAATCAAAGCGCCAAGCCAACAGTTCACGGCCGGTCGGAATGTAAAACTCTTTCTTGGTAAATATTTTCTCGTTGGTATCGATGTCAATGAGATCGAGATTGCCTTGAATGGAGTAGCAGACGAGCATCTTTCCGTCGGGCGAGAGGGTCGTCTGCAAGCAATCGTCTCGGACGTAAACCTCTCGCGTAAGCACCGGCCGTTCAGACGCGATGTCCCACATCTGGACACGAAGACCATAAGTTTGGAAAACAAATCTCGCCGAGTCGGGAGTAAAGCTTGCAAACTTCGCGTCCTTTACATTGATCCTAAACACGAGCTTGAAGGGATCCCGACTGAGGATGTTGATACCGGATGCATCCTGAGCAAGTATGTACTTCCCGTCGGGGCTGAATCGAAATTGTTCAATTGTGCCCCGTAGAAATGGTCGCAACTCGCCTTTCGCCAACAGTCCTCTAACCTTCTCCTTGTGCCGGATGTTCGAGAGCGACACCACATACTGTTGCCACGTATAGAAGGCGTCACTTCGCGACTCGACGGTCTTATCGCGACAGTCGGCCGGGATTGAGCCAATGGCCATGAGCATCTCCCGAAGCCTCTTCTCCTCCGGTTTCGTTCCGCCGATGAAATCGTCGAGGCTTCCGGGCTTGGCCTTGATCTCGGTCAATCTTGACCATACCGTTGCGCTCGCATTCGGATCGTAACCGGCGGCCATCATTGCGAATAGCCCGACTCGGTCCGCCTCGAGCTGCTGAGCTCCCTCGTGACCGCGGCCCATCTTGATCCGCTTTGTCCGTTGCCGATCCAGAAACCGGTTGTATTTCTCAAAGACATCTTCCCGGCCGCCGACTCGTTCGATCTGGAGTATTTCCCTAAAAGCCTTACTTATGTCCATCGCGTGATGACGGACTATTGCGTGCCCGAGCTCGTGGCCAAGAATACCGGCTAACTCATCTTCAGTTTTGACGAACGAGATCAGTTTCCGCGTCACGTATATCCGACCACCGGCGACATTGAACGCGTTCAACTCCGGTGCATCTACGACAAAAAACTGAAACTTGATGTTCGTAGGCGGTAGATGCTTTACAAGACGGTCACCGATCTGACGAAGATAGGCGGTCGCGCCTTCATCGGCAAGGACGATGAAATTCTTATCGAGCGTCTCAGCCATCACTTCACCGAGATACATTTCCTGCTCTTCCGAAAAGATATTCGAATTATTTCTGTTAAAGACGATTTCGGGAGCCTTGCAAGGCGCTTGGGCCTGGACAAAACTAAGCAGAAAAAAAGCTTGAGCCAAAAGGGAAAGCAATATTCTGTGCTTCATACGAGCGGGATCCGGCGGTTGCCTAAACTATATAGAATTCATGGCGCGCAGACAACGAACCTGTGGAGGATTATCGAACGCGCGAGGTACGCCGTTTTAGGAAGTCCATCAGTACAAACTGAGTGAGATTGTTGGGATTCGCGAAGTAAGCTTTCCCGTTCGTCATGGCGGTCATCTGTTTGACGAAATCGACGAGGTAATAGTCGCTCGCGAGCATGAACGTGTTGATCATCACTCTCGACTTGCGGCACGCCTGAACCTCTTTGAAAGTTGCGTCCATGACGAACGGATCGTTGCCCATCGAGTTTTTGTACAGCGTGCGTTTGTCGCCGGCGATGTGCTCGGAGTGGCGCCGCCCGGCGAGGAACGCGGCATTCGAGGGCTCGATGAACGCAGCAGTCGGCTTCCCATCGGTGACCATCACGATCTGCTTCATGTCCTTGTTCTGGGCCGCGAGGATGCGTCGGGCGAGTTTCAGACCTTCGGCTGTGTTGGTGTGATACGGGCCAACGCGAGTTGCGGCAAGACGCGCGATCGGCAACTCTTCGGCGCTGTCGTGGAAGAGAACGATCTTGAGCGAGTCGCCGGGATACTGAGTGCGGATCAGATGAGCGAGTGCGAG
>DATEOJ010000093.1:0-4428 GCA_035274235.1 Pyrinomonadaceae bacterium | reverse complement strand
CGTCGCGCGTCTTCGGGCAGTACTTCGACGAGCCTCGACCGACGAAGACGAACAACCCGTTGCCGAGTAATTAAACGTCGACGATCTGGAGCTCTCGGCCTCATCCCGGTCGGTGAAACGAAGCGGCGAAGAACTGCCGGTAACGTCGGTTGAATTCGACCTGTTATCCGCTTTGCTCCGCGAGGCGGGCAGAGTCGTAAAGAAAGAAGATCTCAGCGAGAACGTTCTCGAACGCAGGCTGTCGCCGTATGATCGAAGCCTCGACATGCATATCAGCAATCTGCGTAAGAAGCTCGGTCTTCGTCTCGATGGCAGCGAGCGGATCAAGACCGTTCGATCGGTCGGGTATATTTACACCATTCAATGAATCTGTTCCTCAAGATCTTTCTTTGGTTCCTCGCGGCAAGCGCGCTGATGGTCGGCGTCGTCGTTTTTCTCAACTGGACGGTCAGCGAACCGGTCGTCAGCCGTTGGCAGAATTCGATTCGCAATCAGAACAATGTCTACGCAGCGACGATGGAACAGATATACCGGTCGCAGGGCGAAGTCGGTATCAGAGAGTTTCTTGAACGCGTGCAAAATGTCGAGACGGTGACCAAGGTGATCATTGTCCGACGAGACGGACAAGTGTGGCTCACCGAAGCGGTTGACCTGGCAGGCTATCGAAGTGTGATCGATGCATCGTTTGCGACATCGGCGGTCGAACTCCAGCTAAGCGCACCTGACACCGCCCTAACATCAAAGACGTTCAAATTGAATGGCGATGAGTATGCCCTCGTTATGCGCTGGGATCGTCTGCAGCCCGCTCCTTTTTTTGGGGAGTCTCAACTTCGTTATGTTCGGTATGGCTCTCTTCTGCTGACGTCATTGCTTGTCTGCTACGCACTCGCTGCGTATCTTTCTTCTCCGATCCAAAAGATCCGACGCGCGACCCAGAGACTCGCGGAAGGGGAATTGTCGACACGTGTCGGTGACAAGGTTGGAAACCGTCGCGACGAGCTCGCGGTTCTTGCAAAAGACTTCGACGTCATGGCCGAACGGATCGAGTCGCTCATAACGTCGCAGCAGCGGTTGTCGCGTGACGTTTCGCACGAGCTGCGTTCGCCGCTGGCGCGGATGAACGTCGCTCTCGAGATCGCGAAACAGAAATCCAACGGAGCGTCGTCGCCGGTACTTGAACGGATCGAGGCGGAGTCGAATCGGTTGAATGAAATGATCTCGCGTCTGTTAACGCTCTCGCGTCTCGAGACCGGTTCGCAGGATTTTGAACGTGCGGAGATCGACCTCGGTTCGCTGGTCGAGCAAGTTGTGTCCGACGCGGATTTTGAAGCGAATGCGGTCGGCAAGTCCGTGCGGATCGAGCAAACGACGGAATGTCAGATCATCGGGAGCGAAGAGCTGGTCGGGAGTGCGATCGAAAACGTTTTGCGTAACGCGGTGAGATACACGCACGATGGTACGACCGTTGGTGTGTCGCTCACTGGACGCGACGGAGTGGCGACAGTTTCCGTTCGCGATCACGGCGGCGGCGTGCCCGAAGATGAATTGCAGAAGTTGTTCCGTCCTTTTTATCGAGTCGGCGAAGCTCGCGATCGAAACTCGGGTGGAACCGGTCTCGGGCTAGCTATCGCCGAGCAAGCGATCAAGGCTCACAAGGGTCAGATCCGTGCACGGAACGAAGGTGACGGGTTGGTGGTTGAGATCAGATTTGAGTGTAAGTAGGCGGCACTAGCGAGAACCGCGAGCGGTTGCGACCGGGTAGCCCCTAATTTCCAAACCTATAAACCGGCGAAGTCGGATGACTCGCCGGTCTGATTATTTGTGAAAACCAAAAACGCAGATCGCTATGGGCCGACCCGGTCGCTACCGCTCGCGGTTCTGACTCGCTACGCCGCCACTCTATTCCTTCTCGCATCCGCGAACGACTTGACCGCGAGGATAACAAACAACAGACACACCAAGGCCATCGAGACCTGCGATACGACCGCCGCCGAGTAACTCAACTCACTGAGCTTCGATATCAAGCGTCCGGCGGTCAGGATAAATCCGAGCAGAGCGATGAGGACCGCGGCGTGCATAAGATGCTTTCGCAAGTTCTCCTTCATCCGCGCGAAGACACCGAGAAGCAACAGCACGATCCCAAAAAATGCAGGTATCAGCGCCGTAACGCTGGCGTGGTTTGTCATCATGCCGTTCACGTATCCGAGGATCCCGATGAGGATAAGAAGTGTTCCGCAGGCGATTGATGTTGAAGGCATAAAATAGAAAGTTTCTAGTTCCTTGTTTCTAGTTTCTAGTTTGAAGTCTGTTCGGTGATCGCTCCGGTTCGTGTCTTCTTCGTGTGTTTCGCGTATTTCGTGGTTATGCCTTTCTTGTGGCAATTCGGTCCGTTGTCTAGCGAGAAAACCTAACTACGAAATACACGAAACACACAAAGAAGACACGAACCGAGAACCAACGAACAACGATCTATCTTTTCTGCACCGGCAAAATTATCGCACTCGCCGTCTTGCCGCCATAATACACACGCTGTGTGGCTTTTTGGAAATCGGCTTGTGTTCCCAGGTTATAGTTCGGCAGAAACTTCTGCGGGTTTCGCGCAACGAGCGGGAACCAGGTGCTCTGGATCTGCACCATTATCCGGTGACCTTTCTTGAACGTGTGCGCGATCCCCGGCATCTGGAAACGCAACGGTGTTACGCGATTCGGTACGAGCGGCGAGGGCTTCTCAAAACTATCGCGAAAACGCGCGGGCATCGGCTCTCCGCGGAGAAGCATTTCATAACCACCCGGCTGGAAGACGGCCGACACCCCATCCGGTCTGACGTTGTAATCGTCCGGGAAGACGTCGATGAGTTTCACGACAAAATCCGAGTCGGTCCCGCTCGACGAGATGAACAGCGAGGGTTTGATATCACCCGCGACGGTCACGTCGTCCGCGAGAACCTCTGTTTCATAGACAAGAACATCGGGTCGCATCGACGCAAAACGCTGATCTTCGATCATGAAATCGCGCGGATAATTCTGCGTGATCTTTTGCGTGTACGGAACCGGGTTCATCGGATCCGAGACATACTCGTTAAAGCCGGCCGCACCTTTTGGCATCTCAAACGACAAGCCGCCTTTCGCTGTCAGATAAAGCGCGGTATCGGTGCCGTTGGTCGGTTCGTAATTCTCAAACGAACGCCACTCATGCGAACCGGTGTCAAAGAGATTCACTTCCTTGAGCGCGGAAATGTCTCCCTTGCCTTTTAGGAAATGACTGAAGAATGGTCCCGCGAACTTGGTTCGATAGTCGTCGCCCGTCTTCCGGCCGAAGAATGCAGTGCCGAGCCAGTCGCCATCGCGGAACGTCCAACCGCCGTGATCCCACGGACCCATGACGAGTACGTTGTAGATCCCCGGATTCTGACGCTCGATCGCCTGATAGGTGTGAAGGGCTCCGTAGAGATCTTCGTTGTCGTACCAACCGCCGACCGTCATCGTCGCGCACTTTATGTTCTTTAGCTTGGGGAGAATGTTGCGGTCTTTCCAAAACTGATCGTAGTTCGGATGCTGCATCATCTCGTCCCAATCCTTCATTCGATAACCGAGACCCTTTTCGAGCGCATCGGCCGACTCTTTCAATCCGCCGGTTGCGAGAAAGAAGTCGTAGCTGTCTTCGGTCTTACGGCCTGTCCAGGGCTTGACGTGATTCGGGTCGGAGGTCGGAGTCGTCGTGGGTTGGAAGAATGTATAGAACCAGAAATTCTGATTCAGGAAAAGAGCGCCGTTGTGATGTATATCGTCACCGCGGAACCAATCGCCGATCGGAGCCTGCGGCGAGCACGCCTTTAGTGCGGGATGCGAATCGATCGATCCCGCCGAGGTGTAAAACCCGGGGTACGAGACGCCGTATGTCCCGACGCGACCATTGTTGTTCTCGACATTCTTGATCAACCATTCGATCGTGTCATAAGTATCCGTCGACTCATCGGTCTGCTGCGGCGTGTTGTTGGCGATGTCAGGACGCACATCCATGAACTTACCCTCGCTCATCCAACGTCCCCGAACATCCTGATAGACAAAGATGTATCCCTCGCGTGCGAATAGATAATCGGGACCGAGAGCCCGCTTGTACTGATCCTTTCCGTCCTTATCTTTGCCATACGGTGCCGCGCTGTATGGCGTGCGTTGCAGGAGGATCGGGTACTTCTCCGACTTTTTCTCAGGTGTGTAGATCGACGTGAAAAGCTTCACGCCATCCCGCATCGGGATCATCACCTCCTGCTTCTTGTAGTTGTCGCGGATGTATTTCGCAAGCTCATTTTGGTATTCCTGATTTGGCTGTGCGAACGATACCGCCGCCAATACGGCGATGAAAAGGATCGAGAGGATAGCTTTTGTTTTCATAAGCTCTGAGACGAAAACAATGAAGTTGTGTGGACA
>DATEOJ010000092.1:0-3054 GCA_035274235.1 Pyrinomonadaceae bacterium | reverse complement strand
CGGAAGTCGAGTTTCTCCGCGCCGGGAACCGTCATCACGCTCCACGTCTTGCCGCCGTCGGCGGTCTTGATCACAGTCCCGCCCGTACCGCTCGCCCAGACGACTTTTTCGTTGACGACTGACAGTCCACGGAAGGCGGCGGTGGTGTTGACCGCTTGTTTGATCCACTGAGCGGATACGGCAAGGGAAAGCGCAGAGAAGATGAGTAGTAGCTGTAAGAATTTCATCATGGTTCTAGTTTGGTTCTACGATCTCAGACCGTTAAAAGCGGGGGCAAGCCGCCCTTCCGGACTTGCGAATGGGGTTGGCCACGCTCGTCCGGTTATCGCCGATCTGATTCTTCTGAACTACCACTCCGCCTCGCAAAGCCTCGGCACCCCTCCTAAACAAGGAGGGGAGCTCGGCGCTCCTCGTTCAATTTGTCATATCAGTTTCCGCCCTTCCCGAACCCGTAATCCCAGCTTACCGGCGCCTAGACCTTCAGTTTTCCATGTGATAGGGTTCTGTTTCGACTTCCACGGCTCACCCCCGCGGAAGTCTCACGTACAACCGACAAATTAAGTAGGAATGGTTTAGAAATGTCCCGTTTCACCATATCCGTAACGCGCGGCTGGCGACTCTCCTGTAACGTCGGGTTAGAAGTGTGTGTAAATGCTGCCGCCGTCAGTAAGTCTTAGGAGTTTTAAGATGCTAAAAAGCAAATCCCTTTTTCTCACCGTTGCTTCCCTTCTGACCATCGCGACATCGCTTTTCGTTTACGGGTTTATCTCGTCATCGGCGTCGTCGCCCGACGATGATGTGATCAACTCGCTTGGTCAGGTCGATAGCGTCAGGTTTGTGTCGTTCCCTACCAATGACATCGTCTTTAACTCCGCGGATAACAAACTCTACACCAGCGTGCCCAGCACTGCGGGCACTATCGGGAATAGCATCACGCCGGTCGATCCTTATACCGGTGCGATCGGTTCGTCGGTGTATGTCGGAAGTGATCCCACCAAACTCGCGATGGCAAACGATGGCCAGACGCTCTATGCGTATCTCTCCGGTGCGTTCTCGGTCGGGCGATTCAATACTTCCACGCAGACAACCGTCGGCAGTTTTATCGTGACCGCCGATTCGTTCTACGGGTTTCTCGCCGCAAGCGATATCGCGGTATCGCCCGCCGATCCGAACGTCGTTGCAGTAGCGCGGATCGCACCGGGGGTTAGTCCTCCACAGAGAGGAGTCGCGATCTACAACAATGGTTCCAGACTCCCGCAGACCGGACCCGATCATAGCGAAGGGAGTAACTTTCTTGCATTCGAGAACGGCACGACGCTCTATGGCACCGGCTCGTTCAGCGGACTCAAGCGATATACGGTAGGTGGCAGCGGCGCTACTGTCGCGGCTAGCTCATCGGTTGGAGCGGGTTCGGCGATCAAGTACGCGGGAGGTACGGTTTACTCCGCGTCGGGTCAGGTGATCAATCCGGCGACGATGACGCTCCTCGGGACGTTTCCCGGCGTGTCCACCTCCAACGGAGTATTCGTACCGGAAGCCGCCGTCGGCCGCGTCTTTTTCCTCGTACCCGGAACATCGGGCACTTATATACTCCGAGCGTTTGATGCCGGCACGTTCACCGAGATCGGGAATCTGCAGATCCCGAATGTCGTCGGCACACCGTCGTCGCTCGTTCGATGGGGGACAAACGGTCTCGCGTTTCGAACCAGCGGCGGTCAGATCGTGCTGATCCAAACGTCGCTTATCCCGACGGCGAATCCGATTCCGTCGCCATCGGCAACTCCGGTAATTACACCGACGCCTTCTCCGACGCCTTACAGCGTCGCCGTTCGACAGGTTCCGCTTACCACCAACGACATCGTCTATAGCGCGAGCCGACAGAAACTATATGTCACCGTACCGAGTTCGTTTAATGCGGCGCGTGGCAACAGCCTGACAGAGATCGACCCGCTGACAGGTGAACTGGGTGCTTCGACATTTGTAGGAAGCGAGCCCGGGCAGATGAGCATGTCGCAGGATGAATCGCGTCTGTACATCGGAATTAACGGGTCGGGTGCCGTCCGACGTTTTGATTTCGCCGGTTCGGACCTCGGTCCGCTCATCGGTCTCGGTCTCGATTCCAACGGACCGACCCGAGCGACGGATATCGAGTTTCTACCCGGGTCGTTATCCAGTATCGCGGTCAGCAGGATCAACGGTCAGATCTCGGTGTTTGACGACGGAGTGCGGCGGACGACTAACGGGTCGGGCGGACAATACATCGATCTAGCAAGTACGACCTCGCTCTTCAGTAATGGCGGCAGCACGTCCGGGGTGACCCGTCATGCCGTCGGGCCGGGTGGTGTCACTTTCTCGGCCGCGCTTAATGCCGGCTTTACCAACAGCGACATCGAGATAATTAACAACAAGATCTACTCGGCCAACGGGCGCGTTGTCGACGTGAGCCTCGGTACGCACTACGGAACTTATCTCGGTCTTGGTTCGGAGAACGCCGTCGCGATCGACACGCCGAACAATCGCGCCATTTTTGTAACAAACGTCAACGGGGCCTACTCGGTCCGCGTGTATGAGCTCGGAACGTTTCGGTTTATCGGCAGTGTGCCGCTTCCCTCGCTCGGCCTTGTTCCGCGCAAACTTGTGCGTTGGGGAACGAATGGGCTCGCGCTTCGAACCGACTTCAGCCGCGTATTTATCATTCAAACAAATCTTATCGACGGTGGTGGACCCGTTCCGACGCCTTCGCCGACACCTGCGATAACACCGACGCCAACCCCCACGCCGGCGACGACCTTCATTCGCCAGCTCAACATACCGGCGAACGATCTGATCGTGAACAGCTTTAACGAGATCGTCGCCACTATTCCCGGCAGCGCGGGAGCACCGCTTGGGAACACGATGACGCATATCGATCCCGCGACCGCGCAGGTTCTCGCGTCGACGTTTATCGGAAGCGAACCCAACAAGATCGCTGCGTCAGATGATGGTCAAACACTCTGGACGACGCTGACCGGTGCGACCGCGATCCGGAATTACAACTACCAGACGCGGACGGCG
>DATEOJ010000091.1:0-4495 GCA_035274235.1 Pyrinomonadaceae bacterium | reverse complement strand
GCGTTCTTCGAGCATTACGGTGTGAACCTACGCGGTATCGCGCGTGCGTTGTGGCGCCGTTATGAAAAAGAAGACGACGATTCACCGCTCGCGAATCAGGGCGGATCATCGATCACGCAGCAGCTCGTCAAGAATCTGCTTCTGACAAAAGACCCGACACTCGAACGCAAAGCGAAAGAAGCGTTCATGTCCGTGATACTCGAGACCCGTCTCAGTAAGGAAGAGATCTTTACCCTCTACGCAAACCAGATCTATCTCGGACAACAAGCGGGCGTTTCTATCTATGGCGTCGGGGAAGCTTCGAGTGTTTATTTCGGCAAAGATGTTTCGCAGGTCACACTAGCCGAGTCGGCGTTCCTCGCCGGAATTATCCGCAGTCCGAATCGATACGGGCCGTACAAGAATCCGGAGCGCGTTCAGGAGCGACGCAATCAGGTTATTGACTCGATGCTCGAGGCCGGCGAGATAACACCGCAGCAGGCTTCCGAAGCACGTGGGACACAGTTCACCATCAAACCAGTTGCCGCGAGAAAAGAACTTCAGGGCATGCCTTACTTTTCGCAGTACGTGATCGAGGAGTTGCCGAAGATTGTAAAGGATCCTGAGGTGTTGCAGCATCATCGCGTCTATACATCGATCGATCCCGATCTCCAACGCATCGCGTATGCGACGATGGCGGATCGACTCGACAAACTCGAGAAACATTTTCCAAAACAGACGAAGGGAAATTTGAACGGAGCTCTCGTCGCGATACGACCGAAGACCGGCGAGATCGTCGCGATGGTCGGCGGACGCGACTACGAACAGAACCAGTTCAATCGCGCGACCGACGCGATGCGCCAACCGGGGTCCGTCTTCAAGCCTTTCGTCTACGCCGCCGCTCTTAACTCCGCCTACGACACAGCGTCTCGCGTCTTCACCGCAGCGACCGTCTTCAAGGACGAGAAAAAGATTTTCACGTCAGGCAGTGACACGTACGCACCGAACAACTACGGCGACACGTTCTCAAACAAGGAGACGACTCTTCGCGACGCACTCGTAAAAAGTAAAAATACGATCACCGTTGATCTCGGCATGCACGTGAACATCGGCAAGGTGATGAACCTCGCGAACAAGGCCGGCATGCCGAAGGTCGAGAAGGCTTATCCATCGATGGCTCTCGGCACGGCCGAGGCGACGCCGCTAAACGTCGCGACCGCTTACACGATGTTCGCGAATCTCGGCGATCGCGTTCTACCGATGCCGGTAACGCGCGTTACCGAGGGGGATGGCAGCACGGTCACGGCGCCGTTGGTCGATAAGAAGAATGTTATTCGCCCCGATGTCGCGTACATCATGGACGATATTCTCAAGGACGTGATCAATCGCGGAACGGCGGCTCAGGCCCAGAGCTGGGGTTTTAAGAATGTCGCGGGAAAGATGGGCGTCGCAGGGAAGACCGGAACATCGCGAGACGGTTGGTTCGCAGGTTTTACACCGGAGCTGGTCTGCGTCGTCTACGTCGGCTTTGATGATAACGACGATCTCGGAATGAAGGGTTCGGATTCGGCGATGCCGATCTGGGCCGACTTTATGAAGCAAGCTCTCGAGCTTCATCCGGAATGGAACGGCGACTGGATGATGCCCGGCGGTGTGCGTCGAGCCGAGGTCGATATCCGCGATGGCTCATTGATCCGCGAAGTCGACGCGGCCGATCCGATCGATGTTAAGGCAGTGCCAAGTCCGTCACCATCCGAGACTCCTGCGGTTGAAGGTCTCGATGACCCCGCGTGGGCGACTGAACAGTTGCCGGAGATGAAGGAAGTCTACGTGACCAACGTCCCGCCGGAATTCCGACGCATAGAGCTGTTCGTATCCGGTACGATCCCGACGCGAGCGATGATCGAGTCCGGCGATCCGGTCTACGATCAGTACGGAAACTACATGGGTCAGGAATCGAACGCACCGCCGACACCGAGTCCGACACCACTCTCCGGAACCTGGCAGGGAATGGACGACGCGGCAAATACTTCGTCAAAGAAACCGCCGCGGAGTGTCGAGAAGAGTGTGAGTGTATCGGTCTGCCCGATCACCGGCATGCGTGCCACCGCAAACTGCCCCGGCAACGAGGTCCGCACCTTCCGCTCCGGCAACGAGCCAAAAGAATTCTGCACCTTTCATAGGTGATCGGTTCTGTCGATTTGTTGTTGAGATTAATCGGCAAGGAGACTGTCTACCTTCTTCACCTATGGCACTCCTTGCCGATCAGCGGGGAGCCCTGTTACCCAATCCAATGCACATTGGGTCGCGGAGCCCGTGTGGGAGAGAGTGGCAAACTCAAACTTCCATTACATGTCTCACATTACAGTTCCGCCAGACTCGCCGTCTTAAATTGCGATAGTTTTTTCTGAAGTCATCTAAAACACTTCGGCTGCTGACAAAAACAAATCGGCAAAGCGAAGAGTCGAGGTTACCCCCAACTTGATTCTCTTTGCCGATCCGCGGGGAGCTTGGTTTCCGTATCGCTCTGGGTAACTAAGAACCCCTGTGGGAGACTGGATAGCAAACTGCCTACGATGGAGACATAGTAAGCCACCATCTTAGTCATGTCTTTAATCGCGATTATTTCTTCTAAATTGTTCTGAACGACGACAGGCGTGCGTGGGGGGCGAGGGTATCGCAGCTCCGATCGCAAAGATCTTCTTGCCGATGCTTCACGAGCGGCGACTCGATCGAACTATCAATACAGCAAAATACAAATCGGCAAAGAGAACTGTTGTGGTTTCCCTCAACGCCATTCTCTTTGCCGATCCGCGGGGAATTGTTTTTTCCCGTTCGCTGGGTTGCAAAGTATCCCCTTGTGGGAGAGTTGGGCTAGCAAATTGCTCAACGGGTGGAATGGTACTCGGGGTCCCAGGAGGAAGTCTTTAATTGGAATAGTTAATTCTTAATTATTCTAAATTTGGCGAAAAACTGTCCCGCTTCTGTGTAGAAATCTGCTAACATTCCTCCACTTTAGGGAACACCCCGACGATCGACAATTTATCTTCCCATGCTGATCTATAGATTCAGGAACTGTCTTTTGAACACGGTCGAGCGGTCCGTGATCAAGGGGGATCAGCATGTCGAACTCACCACCAAAACCTTCGACGTCCTTTTATATCTAATCCAAAACGCCGGCAAGGTCGTCACAAAGGACGAGCTGTTAGGTGCAGTTTGGGGAGGGAACTTTGTCGAAGAGAGTAATCTTCCAGTCCATATTTCGAAGCTACGACGATCTTTGGGTGACGTTCGAGGGGAGCGTTACATCGAGACAGTTCAAGGAGTCGGGTACAGATTTACTGCTCCGGTCTCGAGAGTTGGTCCCGAGTTGTGGGAGCGGGGACTCAAACGCTCGGCGAAGACTCCAGGCGTCGTCCTTGGAACGGTTTTCGACTCTATTGCGATACTCCCACTGGAAAACCTAAATGGGTCAAAGGAAACAGAATACTTGGCCGAAGGCCTGACCGAAAGCCTGATCAATAAACTATCTGTAACGTCTAATCTTAGGGTTATTGCGCGCAATACAGCGTTCCGTTACAAGGGAGAAAATATTGATGTCGGAGAGGTCGGCGGAGTACTCGGTGTCGGAGCAATTTTAACTGGTCGAGCTAGAATAATCGGGAACGAAGTAGCGATCGGGGTTGAGCTAGTGAGGGTTCAAGACGGGAGTCAACTTTGGGGAGAACATTTTCATCGAGAATTCAGCGACATTATTCGAATTCAAGAAGAGATTACGACTGCGATCTCCAAAACTTTGTGTGACCAACTCGACGTTTCTCAGGGCAAAATCCAGTATCCCGGAACGAGCGATCCTTCTTCTTATAAAGCCTATTTAATGGGCATCCACCTTCTCGGCAAGAGAACAGAGGCGTGTGTTCACAAGGCAATTAAGTGCTTTGCAGAGTCGGCGTCTCACGACGCCGAAAATATGTTGGCATATGTGAAGACCGTAGAGGCCTACCAGTTTTTGTATATTATTGACTCCATATCACACGACGAGGTTATCGCCACAATCCAACCCTTTCTTTCCATCCTCACTCAGTCAAAGCAGGCGAACGATGCTATACACTCGCTTTACGGAACTCTGAGCTTACATTTGTATTGGAACTTCGAAGTTGCAGAAGACCATCTAAGAAAGGCCCTGATGCTGAATCCAAACCGTGTCGAGACGCTCTCTCGTCTGGCGGAGGTTCTCGTCTGTACGGGTAGGGGGGATGAAGCCAAGGAACAAATAGGCCGAATCTTACATATGGATCCGTTTTCGTTGCCGACCTACAACCGAATTGCCAGATTACTTTATCTTTCGTCCTCGTATGATGAAGCGTTGTGTTACTTAAGCGACGCGATGGACCTTGAACCCTACGATTATGAAACCCTTGCGCTTCGTGGGAGTGTCCTAACTGAGTTGCGCAAATACGACGCAGCTCTTCAGCTTTTCAGACAATCCCTTGAGATTCATGAGAGTGTGGACGTA
>DATEOJ010000090.1:0-10956 GCA_035274235.1 Pyrinomonadaceae bacterium | reverse complement strand
GATGAAGTGATGACGATGGGCGACAATTTCAACGATCTCGAAATGCTCGAGTTTGCGGGAACCGGTGTCGTGATGGGAAACGCAGACCCAAGTTTGCGAGAACGAGGCGAATTCTATACAACTGTTACTAATGATGAGGGCGGAGTCGCCGCCGCAATTGAACGATTTATTTTGACCTAGGAGATTTGCGTGAGTAACAGAACTGCAGTTATCGAAACGAACAAGGGTACGATCAAGATCGAGCTTCTCGAAGAAGACGCTCCCAAGACAACCGAAAATTTTCGACTTCTCGCCGAGAAGAATTATTACGACGGCGTGATCTTCCATCGTGTGATCCGAAACTTTATGATCCAGGGCGGGGACCCGCTTGGTGAAGGTTACGGCGGTGAGTCAGCCTGGGGCGGAAAATTTGACGATGAGATCGATCGCGCTTCGGAACTTTACGGCGGTGTCTATGAGAAAGGCACCGTGGCGATGGCGAACTCCGGTCCGAACACCAACGGCTCGCAGTTCTTTATCATGCACGTCGACTATCCGCTTCCGCCGGCCTATGCCAAGTTCGGCAAAGTAATTGAAGGACAGGATATAGTCGATGCGATCGCCGAGACCGAAACAAATCATAAAGATAAGCCAGTTGACCCGGTTGTCATGAACCGCGTCTATATCGAAGGCTAATGCGGGCCGTCCTGCAGCGCGTCAAGCGGGCTAAGGTAACGGTCGACGGTGAGATAACCGGTGAGATCGGCCAGGGAATTCTTCTCCTTCTTGGCGTGGGCTCCGGCGACTCTGAGTCTGAGGTTACTTATCTTGTCGAGAAGACGATCAATCTTCGAATCTTCAGCGATGAAGACGACAAGATGAATCTTTCGGTGCAGGACGTAGGCGGTGGACTGCTTGTCGTATCGCAGTTCACACTCTTTGCCGACACGCGCAAAGGCCGACGACCGTCGTATCTCGGAGCTGCTACACCGGACGAAGCTAATAGCCTTTACGAAGTTTTTGTTGCCGAGGCGCGAAGACACATTACCAAAGTTGAGACCGGACGTTTTCAGGCGATGATGGATGTCGAGCTTGTAAACGACGGACCAGTCACTATCATTCTCGACACAGCAAACAAATGAGATTAACGATCCTGCTCATAGCTCTTTCGCTCGTCGCGGCATGCGGTAAAGCGTCAAACTCGAATTCGTCACGAACGACCGGCAATCAAAACGCGGAGATCAAGAAAGGTGTCGCGCCGGTCGCCGATAGCGAGGTCGCGGTGATCGAGATGGAAACGCCGGCGTACGGAACGATCAAGATGGAGCTTTACTCCAACATCGCGCCGAAGGCGGTCGCCCGATTCAAGGAGCTCGCGAAGGAAGGTTATTACGACGGGATCGCCTTTCATCGGATCAACAAGACAGTGATCCAGGCCGGCGATGCGAACACAAAAGCGAATGCACCGTCGTCCGGTGCAATCCAGATGAAAGAGGGCGACTCGGGAAAACCTAACGTACCCGCCGAGTTTTCCGATGTGCCGTATGACACAGGAATTCTCGGAGCCGCTCGTCTTGGCAACGACGTCAATTCCGCGAATTCGCAATTCTTCATCATGCTAAAGCGCGAGCCGCAGTTCGATCAGAAGTACACCGTGTTCGGTAAGGTCATCGAAGGTATGAACAATGTGATGACGATCTCCGGCGTGGAGCCGAAGGATAACGAACGTCCGATCGAGCCGGTCCGGATCAAGACGATCCGCATCGAACCAAGGTAGATCGTCGTGCTAATATGAACCATTCGCTCGCGTAGCTCAGTGGATAGAGTGCTTCCCTCCGAAGGAAGAAGTCGCAGGTTCAAATCCCGCCGCGAGTACCAATATCAAACGCGTAGGACAGCCTTTCAGGTTGTCCTTTTTCTTGCCCTCATCACGGCGACAACACAGGCTTAGAGTTTGTTTACTCTACGCGCTGTCATTTCTTACAGTTAATCCTTCCCAACACTTCGCAATACCATTTTCACAAATCCGAAGGCGTTGTGCGCCTGGACGGTAGATTTAAACCCGGAGTTGTATATGACGTTAAAGATCAGATTCGTTACGACGATCTTCGCTCTCTCGTTGGTTTTTCCGAGCGCTTCGCTTACTGCGCAGCAGCCACGGTTTCAACCGGTACCGGAAAGCCCGACGGCAAACCGCCCCGCACCCGAACTAGCCTTTCCGCGGTCGTATGAATTGCAGAGCGGTAACGTTCTTCTCTACACACCCCAGATCGCGAGCTGGGCCGAGCAGAAGCACGCGGTCGCATGGGCAGCCGTCTCTTACAAGATGCCGAATGTCGAAAAGCCGGCGATGGGTGTGATAAAGGTTGAGGCTGAAACGAAGGTTTCGACTGAGCAACGCCTCGTCGATCTGGCTCCGGTCAGGATAACCGAGATCAACTTCCCCACTCTCCAACGAGAACAAACGCAACTGCTGTCGGTGGAGCTGCAGGCCGCTCTCGAGCGCGGGAACCGCGTGATCTCACTCGATCGTGTACTCGCCGCCGTCGACAAGAGCTCGCTCATGCCCGGGATGGAAAGCAACGGTCTTAAGTCGGATCCACCAAAGATCTATTTCAGCGCGACTCCGGCGATCCTGCTTGGCTTTGACGGCGAACCGATCTGGAGTCCGATCAAGGATACGGATCTGAAATTCGCGGTCAACACCAATTGGGACCTCTTTGAACACGTTCCAACGAAGACGTTCTATTTGCGCTACAACACGTCCTGGTTAAGGACCTCGGACATAATGGGCAGATGGGCACCGGCCACTACGCTTCCGACAAGCTTCTCGAAATTACCGGACGATGCAAATTGGACCGCGGTAAAACAAAGCCTGCCGGGTAAACTTCTAACGAAAGTACCGACGATGTTCGTTTCCAAGGAGCCTTCGGAGATCATCCTTACAACGGGTCAGCCGTCTTATGTTCCGGTACCAAAGACCGGCCTGCTTTGGGTTTCGAATACCGAGAGCGATTTGTTCAGAGAGGGAGCGACCGGTGCTTTTTACTATCTCGTTGCGGGCAGGTGGTTCTCTGCACCGGGCCTTACTGGGCCATGGACGTTCGCTACGCCAACCCTTCCCAACGACTTCAAGAAGATTCCAGTCGAGCATCCGCGTTCGCGCGTACTCGCGTCAGTGCCCGGAACGGATCAGGCAGTCGAAGCGGTCATCCTTGCCTCGGTACCGCAGACAGCTCGGATCAATAAGAATGAGGTAAAGGCTCCCGAGGTCATTTATCAGGGCGAACCTGATTTTCAACCCATCGAGACGACGACGTTGTTCCGCGCCGTTAATACGGACAAGGACGTGATCCGTCACCAGAATACTTATTACCTCTGTTACCAGGGAGTGTGGTTCGTCGGAACTACTCCAAAGGGACCGTGGCTTATCGCCGAGTCGGTCCCGGACGAGATATACAAGATCCCACCAAGCTCGCCGGCGTATCACGTCACGTTCGTAAAGATCGTCCCGGATGAGAATGCCGGCGATGAATGGATAAGCGTGGAAGCCGAGTCCGGTTATACCGGAATGATGGTCGGATGGGGTTGCGCTGTTTGGGGCAGCGGTTGGTACTACCCGCCATATTATTGGTACGGCGGATTCTATCCCTGGTACATCTGGTATCCGAGGACGTTCGGATTCGCCGCCTGGTACAACCCGTTCACGGGAACTTTCGGTCGCGGAGCGGCTGTCTACGGACCTTTTGGGGGAGCCGGTGCATTCGCCGCGTACAATCCCCGGACCGGAACGTACGCACGCGGAGGCGCGGTTTACGGGCCGTATGGCGCTCGAGGTTTTGTGCAAGCGTGGAACCCGCGAACCGGTACGTATGCACAGACCCGACAAGGGGGCAACATCTACGGGAACTGGGGTTCGAGTTATGTCCGTCGTGGCGACGATTGGGCGCGAACAGCCCATGTCACGAACCGGGTCACCGGAACTCGCACAACCGGTATCCGTACCGACAGCGGCGGGATGATCACTCGCAAGACGAACGACGGTCGAACTACGATCGGCCGCACGGGGAGCGGAGACGTATACGCCGGTCGCGATGGGAATGTCTATCGACGTCAGGACGGCCAGTGGCAAAAGTGGGACAACGGTTCGTGGAGCCCGACCGGCAAGCCCGAGCAGCGGCAGAAGATCGATGGTTCGACACGCGAACAACTCGATCGTGATCGTAACAATCGAAACGAGGGAAACCGTCGAGCTCGCGACTCTAGTAACTACAACCCGAATCGAAGCACGCGCAGCAACTCTGGAAGCTTTCGAGGCGGAGGAGGGTTCCGCGGCGGAGGTGGTTTCCGAGGCGGTGGCGGAAGGCGTCGATGATCACTTTTAGTCCGGCGGCGATGGTTCGGTCTCGCCTTAAGGCTGATCGTCGATCACTCCGATGTTCGGAAATAGAAAAGGCTGTCCGTTTGCGGACAGCCTCTTTTTTTATTTGCCCTTAGTAGTCGGACTTGCTTCGACCTTTGTCGCCCCCGGCGCCGGCAATTCTCGAACTACCAGCATCGGATCTCCCAACAGTACCCAGGAGAATCGAACGTCGCTCCGCGGTTCGAGAACAGTCTTCGCATCCCTAACCAAATCGCCGATTCTGGGTATTGTTCCCTCGGCGATCTTGCCATAGAAGCGGGTGGCCATATTCTCCTGCAGATCCGGTGTGGTCAATCCGCTCGATGCCCAGGCAACCACTGCTCCCTTGTTCGGAGTGAACATCAGCACCTCTGCCATGCTCGGGTTATATAACCAGTGGAAATAGCCGTTGAGACAAGTAAGCATCGTATAGACCGTAGGATTCGAGTCCGCGAGCGGCGCTACTGTCTGAACGTTGAAGAATGCGGGACTTCCTCCCCAGGAGCCGGCCGTACCGTGTCCGGAATAGTTTGCGATATACGGTCCGGTACTCAACGCTGCAATGATGTTTGCGTTGGCGTTCGCCTCGCCGCGAAACACCATGGTCGCAGGTACCATCGGGATCTGGTTACGAAGCGTCTGACTCATCTGGGCGAACGGGTAGCCACTGTCGAAATCGTAAGCGAAGACGGCACCGCGAGTGTTCCACTGCGCAATCGGCAAGGCCTCCCATTGCAGCATCTTGTTGTAGACGGTCGTTATCTGATCTCCGGTCCGACCCGGAATTCGGCCGATGGCTAACTCGGTCAGTCCATCGCCATTAAAGTCTGCGAGCGCATCATCGCTGGCAGCGTCGCTGTATACCGTATCGACCATCTTCGTCGGCACGTAGTTGAAGTTTCCGAGTCCTTCGTAGTTACGAGAATCCCACGACGAGTCGCCGATCAGCAGAGCGTACTGAGCATGAATATTCCAGGTCGTGGTCGCATACTGGAGAAAGCTTCTGATCGCGTCCGAACTGAATTGTCCGTACGTAAACTCGTCGAACAGTTCATCGACATCGACGACCTTTACACTGATACCTTGTGCGATCCGGTAATTCGCCCACGTCTGAGCCTGTGGCAGAAAGTTCTTGTGCGCGATGATCACCATCTGCGCTCCGTTCTCGGGCACGCCAACGAGATCGGGGTTGTTCGCCGTGACCGATTCGGGCGCCATAAATGCCGAATCTTCGGCCGCATAGAAAACTCTTCCGCGTGACGCCGGCATATTGACGCCGAAAGTTGAGCCGGTCGGCTGGACCGGGAGATTAGTCATAAGGATCGGCTCGTTCTCATTCGTCATGTCAAAGACACGAATGTTCGCCGATGTGAAACCGCTCAGCTTTGCGATCCGGTAGTTCTGCGTATAGAAAGAAAGTTTGTTTTGATCGGCGAGGAACTGACGTCCGAAGTCGATATACAGCGTATCGAAGAAGCAGAAGTCTCCCGACGGTGCCGTCGTCCTAAACTTGACGTTATTTGCTCCCTCCAGAAGAAGCGATACCGGGACCGTAAAGCTTATCGTGAAGTTGGTTTCGTCAGCTGCATTCGGATCAACTGTGCCCAACACCTGATTGTTAAGACTTGCTTCGATCGTGTGAGGCGTAGCCGAATAGCCCTGAAATCTGAGAGAGATCCTTGCCGTTTGCGAGCCGGACGGGATACCCGAAAGATTGAAGTTGAGAGTCGAAAAACTCGAACTGAATCCGCGCCCAAAATAGTTCTCGGCATCGCCGTTGATGATGTCGTCGAGCCAAACTGTACGCTCTTTCTTAACGAACGTCTGGAAGTAGGTCGGCGTAACCACGGTGCTCGTGTTGCCGTGAGCAACACGTGAAGCGATCCTTTTTCCGGCACTCGCTCCATTTAGAAGAAAGTATTTACGAATATCGGTCTCGGGCGTATCGGTTCCCTTGCCGTAAAATTCGACGTAGTCTGCGTTCGGTCCAATGATGATCGCCTGCTGAATCCCCTCGAGATAAAGCTGCCAGTTAGCCGAATTGGTCGAAGTGTTAAAGCCGGCCGCATCTAACTGCGCACGCGTAACACGAACGAGTCCCTCACCTTTGACACCGATCCTCGCAACACCCGGCTGAGAGATGACCGTTTTATGCGTTACAGGATCCGGCAGCAGGTTATATGTTTCCCGCTCCGTGACCAGTTCTTTGGTCATCGTTAGCACCGTGTCTTCGAGCAGGGCCGGTTCCGATTCCGCCCGTGCGGCCAGATTCTCTGATCCGGTTACTGACGTCAGGCTCGGCACATACTGCGGATAGATCTGTCCTGTTGCCACCTTCGATCCATCGAGGGCTAAAGCTTCGAGATAGTATGCCGAATCGGCGGTACCGTTTGGATCATAAAAGGAGTAGGTCTGACCATACGCGGGGACTTCACGACCGTGTGTTGCAGCACCCTGGATAATTCCCTTGTTTGTTTTGACTAACTCGGGACCACCTTTTCCAACCCGATAGGCGTAAAAGCCGATGTTGCCGATCTCGGCTTCCATCTGCCATGTAAGCAAAACTCCTTGACCCTCGGTATAAGCAAAAAATCCTCCGAACCGGGTTACCTCGCCTTTTGGTTTTTGCTTTGTAGGCACTGCCGCGAGCTCTCCCGCCGTTTCTTCCACCGACGTGGTTTCGATCTTATTTGCTAAACGGGTGCTGGCCGGGCGTTTCTGAGCAAACACCGGCGATACTGAGGACGAGATCATTATCGCTGAAACAACCAGCGAAATAGCCTTTCTCATAAAACTACTCCTAATTACGAATGCTGCTTTACAACTGAGGGCGGAACCGTGCGCCCGTTAATTTACTATTTTTCCAATCTCTTGAAAAGCTTTTTTGGCTATGCTCCTGCACTTTGGCCACTGATTAGCTGCCTGAGCACATACGGCAAAATGCCACCGCTTTTGTAGTATTCGACCTCGATCGGCGTATCGATTCGCAGCGTAAGGACCGTTTCCGACTTTGTGCCATCCGCCCGCGTCACCCGCAGTTTAACGTCCTGCCGGGGTCTTACAGCTTCACCTTCGAGACCGATCAGGTCAAAAGTCTCCGTACCGTCGATACCGAGCGAAGCCGGCGACTCCCCGTCCTTGAACTGAAGCGGCAATACGCCCATTCCCACTAGATTGGAACGATGTATCCGCTCGAACGACTGTGCGACAACGGCCTTAACCCCCATTAAGCGGGTACCTTTAGCGGCCCAATCACGCGAGCTGCCGGTTCCGTATTCCTGTCCTGCAAAGATCACGAGCGGCGTCCCTTCATCCTTATACTTCATCGCCGCGTCATAGATCGAAAGCTCTTCGCCGTCCGGTTGATACCTGGTAAAACCGCCTTCGACCGGGGCCACCATCGTATTTTTGATCCGGACGTTCGCGAACGTTCCGCGAAGCATCACGCGGTCATTTCCGCGTCGGGAACCGTACGAATTAAAGTTCTGCGGCTCGACACCCTGCTCCTGCAAATACGTCCCGGCGGGCGAGTTAGCCTTGATCGCACCGGCGGGCGAAATGTGATCCGTGGTCACCGAATCTCCAAAGATCGCTAAGGCTCTCGCGGAATGAAAGTCCGAAAAACTTCCCGTTTCCATCGAAAAGTCCTCAAAATACGGCGGCTCCTGAATGTAGGTCGACTCGCCATCCCATTCATAGATCTGACCGGTACTCGACTCAATGGAGTTCCAGAGCGGGTTCTTTTCAGCGAACTCGCTATAGAGCGATCGGTAGGTCTCCGGGTCGAAGGCCACCTCCAGGATTTCCTTTACCTCGTCCAGCGATGCCCAAATGTCTTTTAGGTAGACGTCATTGCCCTCGGAGTCTTTGCCGATCGGGTGAAGATAAACGTCCTTAATGACGGTACCGGCCAGTGCATATGCAACGACAAGCGGCGGCGACATGAGGAAGTTTGCCTTAATGTTCTGGTGAACGCGGGCCTCAAAATTTCGATTGCCGGACAAGACCGACGCCGCGATGATGTCGTGGTCGACGATCTCTTCTTCTATCGCCGCGTCCAAAGGCCCGGAGTTTCCGATACACGTGGTACAGCCGTAGCCGACGAGATTAAACCCGATCTTATTAAGCGAAGACTGCAAACCGGTGCGTTCGAGATATTCGGTCACAACGCGTGACCCCGGAGCCAGCGACGTCTTCACATACGGCGGGACCTTCATTCCCTTCTCAGCCGCTTTCTTCGCCACGATACCAGCCGCGATCATGACAGCCGGATTTGAAGTATTGGTGCACGACGTGATCGCCGCAATGAGCACATCACCGTTTCCGACAGACGTACTGACGCCTTGCCCCTCGCTCGCATCGACCTCGACGCGGTCCGGAGTTGGACGGTTGTTGACCATCTCGATCTCGGTCGTGACGCTTGTGTTCTTTTCGCTAACGTCGGCGAGAACCGGCAGCGGCAACGACTTCGGATTCTGCTCACCGCCACCCGCGATCAGTTCCGCGGGATGACCAGCCATCTGAACCATGTAGCGCTTTTCGAGATCTCCGGCTTCCTTTCCATAACCGCCATCCGCAACCGACTGGCTAAACAACTCGATAAAGCGGTCGTCGAGATTTGAAAGCTCGATGCGGTCCTGCGGACGCTTCGGTCCGGCAACCGCCGGGGTGATCGTTTCGAGACTAAGCTCGATGACGGTCGAGTAATCGACTTCGCCCGCCTTCGGAATACCGAACATCTTCTGCGCGGTGTAGTAGTTCTTTATCGTCTCGATCTGCTCGGCACTGCGGCCGGTATTTCTAAAGTAGTCGAGCGTCTTTTCGTCGACGCCAAAGAAGCCCATCGTCGCGCCATATTCGGGCGCCATGTTCGCGATCGTTGCGCGGTCGGTTGCGTTCAACGCTGCCGCACCTTCGCCGAAGAACTCGACGAATTTCCCGACGACGTTCGCCTTGCGAAGCATCTCCGTGATACGGAGAACAAGATCGGTCGCGGTCGCACCCTGCGGCAATTCGCCGGCGAGATGAACACCGACTACATCCGGCGTAAGGAAGTAAACCGGCTGCCCGAGCATTCCCGCTTCTGCTTCAATACCGCCAACACCCCAACCAACGATACCGAGACCGTTGATCATCGTCGTGTGCGAATCCGTTCCGACAAGCGAATCCGGGAAGTAAACACCGTCGCGCTCAAACACACCTTTAGCGAGGTACTCGAGGTTGACCTGATGGACGATCCCGATGCCCGGCGGTATGACACTGAATCCGCTGAAGGCCTGAGTTCCCCATTTCAAAAACCGGTAGCGCTGTTCATTGCGGCGAAACTCGATTTCCATGTTCCGCTGGTAAGCACCTTCACTGCCTGCGTAATCGACCTGCACCGAGTGGTCGATAACCAGATCTACGGGAACAAGGGGTTCGATCACAGCAGGATCTTTTCCAAGACGCTTCACCGCCGAACGCATCGCCGCAAGATCCACGAGAAGCGGGACGCCTGTGAAGTCCTGAAGGATCACGCGTGCAACGACAAACGGGATCTCCTCGGTTCGCTCCGAGACAGCCTCCCATGACGACAGGGCCCGGACATTCGCTTCGCTTACTCGCTTGCCATCATCGAAGTTCCGAAGTACCGACTCGAGCACGATCCGGATCGAGACCGGAAGCCGCGAGATCTGTCCCAAACCCTCGGACTCGAGTTGAGGCAGCGAATAAAAGACTCCGTCAGCGCCGGAACCGGTTTTGAATGATTGCCGCGTATTGAAAAGATTGTGTGTCATATGAAAAGGTCGCTACAGTGCAAAATCGTGGGGGCCCAAGAAAAGCGTAATTTTATCACAAACGAACGCCTGCTTTAACTCGACGATGCTTTGAAAGCCGGGTGATTCGCGTTATAAGTTCAGCATGATCGTCACAACAGGCAATAGCGTCGAAGGAAGAGATGTTAGCGAGTATCTGGGAGTCGTGCGGGGGATTGTGGTACGGGCGACTGGAATCGGTCGGGGTTTTATCGGCGGAATAAAATCCATCGCCGGCGGGAACATCGAGGAGTTCACGGTCGTGTGCGAAGAGGCCCGAATGGAGGCGTTCAACCGGATGGTGGGACATGCACACCAGATCCACGCCGATGCGGTGATCGGGATGCGTTATGACGCAACGGAGTTCGGCCAGGGCGGAACCACGGAAGTGTTGGCGTACGGGACGGCGGTGAAGCTTCGGTAAACGAACGAAGAATCTCCTCGCGACCAACTCGAAAGGACGGAAAGAAACTTGCCCGCCAATAACGCGAACTTCGCGAATAAGATTTTATTTGCGTTGATTAGCGTGATTCGCGGGCACAACTTCTTTTTCTTTTTCGCGTCTTTTCGCGTATTTCGCGAAAGGACGGAAAGAAAACTTGCCCTCCAATAACGCGAACTTCGCGAATAAGATTTTATTTGCGTTGATTAGCGTGATTCGCGGGCACAGCATCTTGTTCTTTTTCGCGTCCTTTCGCGTGTTTCGCGAAAGGACGGAAAGAAACTTGCCCGCCAATAACGCGAACTTCGCGAATAAGATTTTATTTGCGTTGACTAGCG
>DATEOJ010000089.1:0-6316 GCA_035274235.1 Pyrinomonadaceae bacterium | reverse complement strand
TATCCGACGGCGACCTTTTCTGCTGGTGATGCGCGATTCGGGTCTACGACAAAGGATCCTCGGGCACGAGCAGATTAACGCGGGGACGTTGAAGAACATACTTGATGCACGAGCCTTGATTTTCGAATGAACTCGGAAAATCGAACGCTTTCCATCCTTCATCGAAACACTCCTCGACCGTACTTGGCGGTCCACAACGCTGCTCATTGTTTGGAATCAACCTAGTAAGAGGTTTTCCCTCCTGTCGAATGAACACGTTGTACTCAACGGCATCGACCGTACCTTCGTTGATAGCTCGATGTACGCGTCCTTCCGATGTTTCAAACGCTTGTCCCATGCTGTATGACCGTTCCGTACCGCATCCGTCCTGTATTTTTATTGTCCCGGCAGTCACGACGTTATGAACAAACGCGGGATGGTAGTGCCAGGCACCCTGATCACCCGGTGTGGTTCTCAGATGTCGGAAGGTAACGGTTGCGGGTCCACTCACGATTGGAGCGTCCGCGTTGGTTCCGATGGCGAGGAAAGTAGGGATGCTGTCCGCGTAGGCGACGACACCGCAGACGATCAGCGCTGAGAGGCCGATGATCGCGGTTAATTTGGTTCTTGAGGAAATGTATCTCATAGGTTCTCTCCTTTACTCAGGTCCGCCGGTTTCACACTTCTCGCACACCTTGATCTGTGCGGCAGAGTAGACCGGACAAACTGTTGTTTAGCAATACCGCTCGGCGCTAGACTGTGTGCGAAACGACCAACCCTTCGAGCGGCAATTTTTTTGCGACGAGTGGATTCTCGCCTATTCCCGACTCGGACGTCTTTCGGTTAGCTTGAAGTTTTTTTTCCGTTTCTTTTCTCGCGTTAGGTGACAAGTAATGCCTCGAGAAACCGGTGAGATCTATGAATTCGGGAGCTTCCGGCTCGACATTGCCGAGCGCAAGATCGAGCGGACGGACGGGCAGACAAAAGGTTCACTCGCCGAAAAGGCATTTCAAACTCTAGTTTATCTCGTCAGAAACAGCGGGACGCTTATACATAAGGAGGAGCTTCTATCAGCGGTCTGGTCCGGCATAGTCGTCGAAGAAAACAACCTTGGCAAGGCAATCCATGCAATACGCCAGTATCTCGGCGACGCACGCGATTATATTGAAACCGTTCCAAAGCATGGCTACCGGTTTGTCGCTCCGGTTGTGAGGGTCGGCGGACCAACCGAGCCTATCGCGTCTAAAAATGCACGTGCTGTCCACTCTCCAGGCTGGGACCGTTATCTGCGCGGAAAGGTTAAAGCGGGCAGCGAGACTAAAGATGACACCATAGCAGCGATCGAGGTTCTCGAAGAAGCGGTGGCTGTCGATCCCGAACTCGCCGGAGCGTACGCGCAGCTCGCCCGCGCCTATAACACACTCGCATTCAAATTTTCCTCCGACGGCGTGGCTAAGCAGCTCCACGAAGATGCCGAGGTCGCGATCCTGAAAGCCCTTACTATCGACCCCGACCTTGCCGAAGCGCATTTCGCTCGCGGGCTTATTCTCTGGACGAAACGGAAAGGGTTTCCCCACGAGCAAGCGATCCGCTCGTACAAACGTTCACTCGAGCTCGATTCGAATGAAGACGAAACTCACCATCAATTGTCGATGGTGTATTCACACATCGGTTTGGTTGAAGAAGCACAGGAGAGCGTCAGTCGCGCGCTCGATATAAATCCTAACAACACGATGGCGCGTTTCCGGTCGGGTCTCTACAAGGCTTACCAGGGAAAGTTCGATGAGGGGCTCGCGATCCTGAAGGCGGTTCCGCGCGAAGTCAGTCCATTGCTGGTTGATCGGTGCAAGGCCGATATTCTTGTACAACAGGACAAGCTCGACGATGCACGAACGATCGTCGAACATTACTTACGGGAATACCCGCAGGACGAGGGCGGCAGCTTCACGAGCGTTAGCGCGGTCATCTTTGCGAAACTTGGGGAAGACGTTAAGTCAGAAGCCGCGATTGAACGAGCGATCAAGATCGGGAAGGGGTTTGGCCATTTTCATCACACTGAACACAACATAGCGGCGGCTTACGCCGCGATGGACAAACCAGAGGCCGCCGTTCGCGCACTCGAAGGCGCGGCGGACGGCGGCTTTCCAAATTTCACCTATTTTGAGATCGACCCTAACCTCGATCGCCTTCGCGATAACGGGCGGTTCCTGGCTTTGATGAACAAGCTTCGCGTCGAAATGGAACACTTGAGACAGATCGCTCGGACATGACCGCTCACCGAAAGTTCCAAATGTAAACGCCCCGATCTACCGGAAGTCGATTTGTCCGCCTTTAAAAGGGCTCGAACCTCAGATCGAGCCGCGATTATCTTTAGGGGTCACTAAACATCCTGTCTCGTCACGCCCGCGATCTCCAGGATAAGATCGGCACCGTATGCTCTCGCCGGAGTTTGAAATCCAGGTTTAGAGTTTCCGTGGAGGATCTTCTGCGCGATGTTCAGAGCGGCGAGCGCCGTCAAGGTATAACCTTCCGGCGTTTGCAGTCTCGACTCGACGCGATTGCCGTTCAAATCCGAAGCTTCACCCCAGAGAAATGTCTTTCCTTTTGTACGCTCTTCGTCGCTCGGTCCGCCGGGAGGGATCTGTTTGTGCAAATAGTCCTGCACCGGTTTTGTCGCGAGAAGCCAGCCGAGGTAACGACTCGCCTTGAGGAGCTTGAGATTCTGTTTTGGAATAACAGTGTAGACCTCGATGTTCGGAATCCCAGTCGAGTAGTAAGCGGTTGAGACATCGCCCCACGGGATCGTTGTACCCATCTTCTTAACCTCACCGAAATCGATCTCGCGCGACTTCCAAGCCGCGGCGACCGGCGTGATCTTGCCATCCTTTCGTATCGCGCCGCCGCGTCCGATGTTCATCGTCATTGTCGCTTGCGTGCCGTGCGAGATTCGTCCCATTCCATAGAACGCGAGTGAAAGATGCGTCGCCGAAGGAAGACGATCTTTCAAATGCCGCGCGAGACAATCACTCGGAACTACGTCGAACCCGACACCCGGCATGACCATCACTTCCGACGCTTTTGCCTTATCATCGAGCGCGGCCATTCCTTCGAACACAGTGATCTCGCCGGTGATGTCGGTGTAGTGTTTCTTGTTTCGCAGACACGCTTCAACCATCGGCCGCGCCGTCAGCGAGAACGGACCAGCCGCATGCAGCACCATATCGACCTCTTGCAACGCGGCGTCGAGGCGAGCGGTTTCGTCGAGCGAGAAAACCCGATAGTCGAGATGATGCTTCTTCGCGAGTTCCTCGACCTTGATCGCATTGCGTCCGGCGAGTATCGGTTTCAACCCAAGCTCGACCGCGTAACGCGTGATGAGTTCGCCGGTGTACCCGTTGGCACCGTAGAGAAGGAATGTATTCGGCATGGAAATGATTATATGCGATACGCGACCAATTAACGGGCGCCGGCGTCGGGAGTCAGAACCGGGAGCAGTAGCGACCGGGTCACCCTTCAACCGCAAAATCTCTTGTATTGTTCAGGCGATGACTAGTTGGCTCTTGATTCGTTGTTGGAGACCCGGTCGCTACCGTTCGCGGTTCTGACTCGTGTCGCGATTAAAACAACATCAAGCCAAGTGCCTGCGTGTCTCTCAACTTTTTCAAGAAGCGTTCTCGTCGAACATCACGAGCACCGAGCGCGCGGATATGCGGTGTCATCACCTGTGCGTCGAGCCATGTTCCACCACGCGACCGAAGGTGATCGATCGCAAAAAGCAGTGCGAGCTTGGACGCATTAGTCTCGGTGTGAAACATCGACTCTCCGCAGAACACACCACCCGCATCGACACCATAAACCCCGCCGACCAATTCGCCATCCGCATTCCACGCCTCGATGCTGTGTGCCATTCCTTCTTTATGCAGTTCGGAATAAACGCGTATGAAATCTTTGGTGATCCACGTCCCGCTTTGCCCCTCCCGCGGGATGCGAGAACAGTTCTCGATCACAGTTTCGAAATCTTTGTCGATGGTGAATGTAAATAGATTTCTCCGACGCGCGCGTTCGAGGCTACGCGGGACGTGCAGATTAGAGAATTCAAGTATCGCGCGCCTTTCAGGGCAGTACCAGGGAAGCGGAATACCGTCGACATGCCACGGAAAGATCCCGAGCCGATAAGCGTTCCGAACATTCTCGACCGTTAGCTCATCGCCGAAACTAACGATGTCCTTCGAGTAGTAAAAATACTCTTCGAAGAGCACCCATTCAGGGAAATCGTGAATCTGCGGATCGGGAAACGACACGGTTGTAGTTTAACCCAGGGATGAAGAGAGGAGACAGGAGACGAGAGACAAGAGACGAGAGATGAGAGACTGTCTCCCCTCTCCTGTCTCCCGTCTCCGGTCTCTCGTCTCTTGTCTCTCGTCAGACTTGCTTCAACTTCCACTTCCCGCGCCTGAACAGGATCGCACTTGCGATGGCGAGCAGGGAGAACGCGACAGTGATCGACCAGAACACGCCCTCCGGACCTAGTCCGAAGTAATACGCGAGGATGTACGCCGTCGGGATCTCGAATAACCAGAACACGAAGATGTTCAGATATGTCGGCGTCCACGTGTCACCGGCGCCATTGAATGCGGTCTCGAGCACCATGCCCAGTCCGTAGAACGCGAAGCCGTACGCGATGATGTGCAGAGCGCTCGTTCCCCAACGCAGAACCTCAGGCTCCTGCGAGAAGAAGCCAATGATCTGACCAGAGAAAAGCCAGAACACCGCTCCAACCGCAAACTGAAAAACGGTATTGAATTTCGCCGCCGCCCAAACCGCCGCTTCCGAACGTTCGGGTTTCTCGGCACCGAGATTCTGACCAACCATCGTAGCCGCCGCGTTACTAAGTCCGAGCGCGGGAAGCAGTGCAAACATCACGACGCGGAGCGCGATCACGTAGCCCGCGATCGCCGCGTCGCCAAAGCCGGCCATGATCGGCATCAGCGCGGTCCAACTTGCGGTCGCAACTAGCAACTGGAAAACACCGGTCGACGAAAGTCGGAGCAGCTTCCAAAGCAACGATGCATCGAAACGCCAACTGTCACGGTGCACGTGAATCCGACCGCCGGGTCGGATCAAGTGCCACGCGGCGAACAGCACGCCACAGCTGCGTCCGATCGTAGTTCCAACCGCGGCACCGGTCACACCGAGTTCGGGAAAGAACCCGACACCGAAAATAAACATTGGCGACAAGATCATGTTGAGCCCGTTCGACAACACGAGCACACGCATCGCGATCGCAGCGTCGCCCGCACCTCGAAAGATCGCGTTCAACAGGAAGATGAAAATAACCGCCGCGTTACCACCGATCATGATCCGCATGAAGACGGAACCTTCTTCGATAATGCGCGGTTCCGCGCCGAGCGCGGCGAGGATGTTCGGTGCAAAAATAATTCCGATCGCGCTGATCAGCAGCGAGACGATGACGCCGAGATAGATCACGTGCGCGGCGGACTTAGCTGCGCCTTCAGGATCCTTCTCACCGATCCTGCGAGCGACAGTCGCTGTCGCACCGATCGCGAGACCAAACGCGACCGCGTAGATCAACGCCATCACTGACTCGGTCAAGCCAACGATCGCAACCGCGTCGGCGCCTAGCTTCGCGACAAAGAAAATATCGACGACCGCAAACAAGCTCTCCATGCTCATCTCGAGAATCATCGGGATGGCAAGTATGACGAGAGCGACCCAGATCGGCCCCTTAGTAAAATCGCGCTCCGACCCGCGAAGACCTTCGCGTACGACCGACCAAAACGAATTGTCCAACGGCTCCATTACCGGAGCGTTCGCATCAAAAGACATAAATTGAAAATCCTAAACGGAGAAAAGCGCACGAGGCGTGCAAGAGTTGGTCAACACGCTGAGTGAAGCGCGAAAAGCAACCAACACTACAGTGCGGACGAACTAGACAAGTTTGGTACGAATGATACGCATGATTTCGAAACCTTAGCACAGGGCAGCGAGGGAGCAAAGCCAATAGGACGTATAGGACCAATAGGACTTATACGACCTATAGGACCTATCCTCGCCGAGGTCACTTCGCATATAATCCAACAATGATCAAACAAATCCGCGGCAGTACTATTTGATAACTCACCGTTGAAGAGTTGAAGCAAATCATCGCTCCGTACGAAAGGGTGGTAATCGACATCGGTACGGGTGACGGTAGATTTGTGTCGACATGCGCCCGAGAAAATCCACAGCACTTCTACATCGGTATCGACGCCAACGTTAAGCCACTCGAGAAGCCCTCCGTGAAGGCAACGCGTAAACCGGCGAAGGGTGGACTACC
>DATEOJ010000088.1:0-6422 GCA_035274235.1 Pyrinomonadaceae bacterium | reverse complement strand
CACCGCGAGGCCGCGGAAGAGTTCGTCGCGACCGTTTGTGAAGAAGTGAATCAGATCGAGTTCCTTCGACGGCGTTTCCGACACAGTTACATGCGCGGGCAGCGGATCGAGCAGTTCCGAATAGTTATCCGGTGCGTTGACGGGGAGAACGCGAACCCCGTCCTTGATGCCGAGCTTTTTCGCGAGCGGTGTCCCTGAGTATCCTGCGGTCATAAGGGTCGGTTTTCTTCAGTGACAAGTTATAAGTGACAAGTGAGGCTCATCACTAATCTTGTCACTTGTCACTTGTCACTGAAGAGATCAGTTGCACTATAACTCGTCGTTCCCGCGACCCGTCGAACTCGCACAGATATATCCCTTGCCACCGTCCGAGAAGCAGTTTTCCTTTTTCAAAAGGTACGGTCACGCTCGATCCGAGGAGCGATGATTTGATGTGTGCATCTGAGTTGTGTTCGAAATGTTTGAAGTTCTCCTCGTACTGCGGGATCAGTCGCTTGAGAAACCCGAGCATGTCCGATTGCACATCCGGATCGGCGTTCTCATTGACTGTCATCCCGCACGTCGTATGTTGCGTAAAGCAAACGCACACTCCATCACCATCCTTTGGAATAAACCTCTCGACGTCCGACGTGATGTCGATCATTTCTTCGCGATGAGTAGACTTCACGGTTATTGTCTGCACCTCGATAGTTTACCCCAGTGGGGCAGAACCGGCGGCGGGAACGACCTGGCTCCCGGTTACGGTCTGCGTCTCTTGCGTTAGGGGTCACCCAGTCGCTACCGCTCCCGGTTCTGACTTCTGCGGCTAGTATGCCGGAATGTCGCCCCTACGATTGATTAAATGGGGCGAGTAATTGATAATCACTAGTTTTGATATCAACGGATTTTCCGTAGGTTCGTCCCCCGACAATATGAAGCCGTACCTCCCATCGAAGTAGGTTTCTGCGGATCGGGCGAACTTATTAAAAACACACTATATGAACAGTTACGTTATTTATTTGGCGCCCGTACTTGGCATCGTTGGACTGCTGGTCATGGCATTTAAGTCTGCGTGGGTCAGCAAGCAGGAGGCCGGCGACGCAAAGATGCAGGAGTTGGCCGGACACATCGCCGATGGTGCGATGGCGTTCCTGAAGGCCGAGTGGAAGGTGCTTAGCATTTTCGTTTTGATCACCGCCGCGTTACTTGCTTACTCGGGGACGGTTCACGAGGTTAACGGACGTCAGATCCATTCGAGCTGGGTGATCTGCATCGCGTTCGTGATCGGTGCGGTCTTTTCCGCGACCGCCGGTTTCATCGGTATGAAGGTCGCGACGAAAGCGAACGTACGCACGACGCAGGCGGCGCGCTCGAGCTTGAAGAAGGCTCTTCAAGTTTCGTTTACGGGCGGAACCGTTATGGGGCTAGGTGTAGCGGGTCTTGCGGTACTCGGTCTTGGCGGTTTGTTCATCGTCTTCTTGTCGTACTTTGCCGGTCTGGGTGCGACCCAGGTCAGCACCGCGATCGAAGTGCTCACCGGCTTCTCGCTCGGCGCCGAATCGATCGCACTCTTCTCGCGCGTGGGAGGAGGTATATACACCAAGGCGGCTGACGTCGGTGCTGACCTGGTCGGTAAAGTCGAGGCGGGTATTCCGGAAGACGACGTTCGCAACCCGGCGACGATCGCTGACAACGTCGGCGATAATGTCGGTGACGTTGCGGGTATGGGTGCTGACTTGTTCGGTTCTTACGTTGCGACGATCCTCGCGACGATGGTGCTCGGTCAGGAGATCAAGGTGAACGACGCATTCGGCGGTCTGTCGCCGATCCTGCTTCCGATGGTGATCTCGGGTCTCGGACTCGTTGCATCGATCATCGGGACGTTCTTCGTCCGCATCAGCGATGAAAAATCTAGTGTGCAGAACGCGCTCAACATGGGTAACTGGGCGTCGATCATCCTAACGGTCATCGCAGCTTACTTCGCAGTGACACTCGTTTTGCCGGATGGTGCGATCACGCTTCGCGCTACCACGTTCACGCGTATGGATGTTTTCTACGCGATCGTTGTCGGAACAGTCGTCGGTGCGATCATGAGTTACGTCACCGAGTACTACACGGCGATGGGCAAGGGGCCGGTGAAGTCGATCGTTCAGCAATCGTCGACCGGTCACGCGACAAACATCATCGGCGGACTGGCCGTTGGTATGAAGTCGACGGTGTTCCCGATCCTGACTCTCGCAGCGGGTATCATGGCTTCTTTCTATTTCGCCGGTCTCTATGGTGTCGCGATCGCGGCGGCCGGAATGATGGCGACGACGGCAATGCAGCTCGCGATCGACGCATTCGGTCCGATCGCGGATAACGCTGGTGGTATTGCGGAGATGAGTCAGCTACCGGCGGAGGTTCGCGAGCGCACGGACAACCTTGACGCAGTCGGCAACACGACCGCGGCGACCGGAAAAGGATTTGCGATCGCGTCGGCGGCACTCACGGCACTGGCGCTGTTCGCGGCGTTTGTTGGTATCGCGGGTATCGACCGTATCGACATCTACAAGGCGAACGTTCTCGCCGGGTTGTTTGTCGGTGGAATGATCCCGTTTGTGTTCTCGGCGTTGTGTATCCAGGCGGTCGGTCGTGCGGCGATGGACATGGTCCAGGAAGTGCGACGTCAGTTCCGCGAGATCCCGGGCATCATGGAATACAAGGCGCAGCCGGAGTATGAGAAGTGCGTTGCGATCTCGACCAAAGCGTCGATCCGCGAAATGATGTTGCCGGGTGCGATCGCTTTGATCACGCCGGTGATCGTCGGATTCACTTTTGGTCCTGAAGTTCTCGGTGGTTTGCTCGCAGGTGTAACGGTGTCGGGTGTGTTGATGGGAATCTTCCAGAACAACGCCGGCGGCGCGTGGGACAACGCGAAGAAGTCGTTTGAGAAGGGAGTCGAGATCAACGGCGAGATGTTCTACAAGAAGTCAGAGCCGCACAAAGCATCGGTGACGGGCGACACGGTCGGCGATCCTTTCAAGGATACGTCGGGTCCGTCGATGAACATCCTCATCAAGCTGATGTCGATCGTCTCGTTGATCATCGCTCCGTATATTTACGGGATCGGGCAGTAGGTTCTACTGATCTGAAAACGCGAAGGCTGCCGGTTAACTCGGCAGCCTTTTGTATTGTTAGCTGGGTCACGGATTCTCACCGCCGAGACGCCGAGACGCCGAGTTTCCTCCTGTTTATTGTCGATCCACTTTGAGTCCTCCGCGTCTCCGCGTCTCGGCGGTGAAAATTCTTGACTCGGTTGCAAGGTACTTCAATTAACCCCTCCAAAAATTTGACTACTCACTCGTCTGGGGCTACTTTATTGCAACTACCACCCGCACCCTATGCAAGCCCAATTGAAGGCCTCGTTTGGTCATTATGAGATCCGTTCGCTCATTGGCTCCGGCGGCATGGGCGAGGTTTATCTTGCCGACGATACAAAACTTGGTCGCAAGGTCGCGATAAAGTTCCTCAACGAAAAGTACAGCAAAGACGACGACCTTCTCGCACGCTTCATCCAGGAGGCGCAGGCGGCCTCCGCACTTAACCACCCGAACCTGATAACGGTATACGAGATCGGCGAACATGAAGGCGCGCACTACATGTCCACCGAGTTTATCGACGGTAAGACTCTCCGCGATCGGATGAAGGAGCGGCTGACTTTCGATGACGCTCTTTCGATCGCGATTCAAACCGCCGAAGCATTGTCCGCCGCTCATCAGGTAGGGATCGTCCACCGAGACATCAAGCCGGAGAACATCATGATTCGGCCGGATGGATACGTGAAGGTGTTGGATTTCGGTTTGGCGAAGCTCTCCGAGTTGATGCAGCCCGATGGCGAGGACCAGACAAAGAAACTGGTCAAGACAAATCCCGGTGTCGTTATGGGTACCGTCTCTTACATGTCGCCGGAACAGGCTCGTGGAAAAGCGACGGACGCGCGGTCGGATGTGTTCAGTTTTGGGATCGTGCTCTACGAGATGCTGACGGGAAAAATTCCCTTTGGCGGCGAAACGGTCACCGATACTCTGTCGTCGATCATCAGCACCGAGCCTCCGCCGATCACATCTCTCGCGCCGCACCTTCCGCGAGAACTCCAACGGATCGTTCAGAAGACACTCAAGAAGAAACGCGACCAGCGATATCAATCGACACGCGATCTGCTTGTCGATCTAAAAGAATTGCGCGACGAGCTTCGCATCGAAGCGGTACTAGAGCAGACCGCCGTTCCGAACCCGCCGGCCGATTCGGGATCGACGAAACCCGCGCCGCCGTATAAGACGAGCTCGAGCGGTGGTAGTCGGGACTCGATCCTGTTAACCGAATTCGAGAACACGACCGGTGAAGCGATCTTCGATCAGACGCTGAAGATGGCCTTGGCCTTTTCGCTCGCGCAGTCGCCTTTTCTAGACATTGTCCCTGACTCGAAGGTGAGTCAGACGCTTCGTCTAATGGGTCGGAGTCCGGGCGAACGCGTTACCAAAGAACTCGGCGAAGAGATCTGCATGCGGCAGAACCTCAAAGCGTTTATTTCGGGCTCGATTACGAAGTTCGGTGAGATTTACGTGCTCACGCTTGAAGCGATCAATGCTCGAAATAATGAAAGCCTCGGTCGAGAGTTTGAGCAGGTTCAATCGCGGGAAGACGTCCTCAATGCTCTCACGCGCGCCGCAGCGGGACTACGCGAGAGGTTGGGCGAGAGTCTCAGCTCCATCGAGAAGTTCAATGTACCCAGCGAATCGATAACTACTTCGTCTCTAGAGGCATTGAAGATATTCGTGCTAGGCCGCGAACAGATCGTCAACGGACGGCAGTTTGAGGCAATACCGTTTTACAAAAAGGCGCTCGAGTTGGATCCCGACTTCGCTTTGGCCTATACCGAACTTGCTGTCGTCTACCGCAACACTGATCAGTGGAAGCTCGCGGCTGAGATGACCAGGAAGGCATACGAGCTCCGCGACGCGGTGAGCGAAAGCGAGAAGCTTCGAATCACGTACTACTATCACAATTTCGTCAACGGTGAGCTGGACAAGGCGATCGATACATTGGAGTTGTGGCGGAATACGTATCCGAACTTCGTCGTTTCTTACGTGAGCCTATCCGACTCGATGGAACGTATCGGACAATCCGAAAAGGCGGTCGCGTTTGCTCGTGAAGGAATCCGTATCGACGCGAATTACGCGACGATCTATATGAACCTGGTCGAGTCGCTTGTCTCGTTGAGCCGTTACGAGGAAGCAAAGGAGACCTGCAAGACCGCGTTCGAACGGAAGTTGGACGGCACGTATTTCCACCTCTTCCCTTTGATGATCGCGTTTATCGAAAACGATGACACGGCTCTCCAGAATAATCTCCGATGGTTTGCCGGACGCGATGACGAACATCTTGCATTCGATGTGCAGGCTCGTGCCGCCGGCGTGAAAGGACAATGGCGGACGACGCAGGATTTTTCGCGACGATCCGTCGATCTCGCGACCCACACGAACGCGCAGGAGGTGGCCGGTAAATACGCCGCCGAACAGGCCGTCCGTATCGTCTTCTGGAGTTCCGCAACGGGGCTGCCTGACATAAATGATGCGACGCTTCGTTCCGTGCTGAAGGCTCAAACCAACAAGGCTCTTAGTCTCGAACGAGGACAGATGGTCATGGTGACGATCGCACTCGCACTTGCAGTCGCGGGGCAATCGGATGACGCGAGTAAGTTGCTCAACGAGTTGATCGCCGCGAGACCAAAAGACACGCTGCTCAAACACCTGTGGGCTCCGACGATCAAAGCCGCGATCTGGCTGCAGGCGGGAAAATTAAAAGAGGCGGTCGAAGAGCTCGAGATTACTGAACGACTTGAAAAGGCCGGAGAGTTTATCCCGCAATATCTCAGAGCGCTTTCGCTGCTAAAACTGGAAAGAAATCGAGACGCGCGAATCGAGTTCGACAAGATCCTCAACTTCCGCGGAGAGTCGCCGTTGTCTTCACTGTATCCTCTCGCACAACTTGGAAAGGCTCGAGCGACGGGCGAGAAGGCGGAGTATGAGAAGTTTCTAGAGATGTGGAAAGACGCTGATAAGGACATGCCAGCGCTTGTTGCGGCAAGGGCTGAGTATGAGGCTCTGTCTTAGGCAACGGTCTTCGTGAACGTCTGACGGACCAAATCGAGCGCAACTCGCGTAGCGAGTGACAGCATTTAGCCCCCAGCGGGAGCTGGGGGTAAAGCGTCCAGAAAATCAGCTCGCGTATGCGAGCGGCAGATTTTTAGGTCTTGGTCTTTCGCCCGCGTACGCGGGCTTCGTTGTCTTTTGCAACCTAACCCCCGGGCCCTGTGGCCCGGGGCTAAATGCTGTCACTCGCTACGCGAGGTTGCGCTCGACATCCTCAAGTTGGCGCGTGCACGGTAGCGTGCCGATCTA
>DATEOJ010000087.1:0-2952 GCA_035274235.1 Pyrinomonadaceae bacterium | reverse complement strand
GGCGCTGCCCAACTCGGTCAAAGGATCTGGGGCAACTTCAACACTGACTTCATCGTTGCCGGCGGTGACTATGACGGCGACGCCAAAGCAGACTTTATGGTCTGGCGTGGCTTCGGTGCAGTCAACGGTGTCTGGTACCTTTCGACTAATACTGGAAATGTGTCGTATACGACATTCGGCATCCCCGGAGGTTCGGCCATACGTGACACGGCACTTCGCTCAGGCGACTATGACGGTGACGGCAAGACAGATATTGCTATCTATCGTCCGTCGACACTGACCTTCTACGTCAATCGCAGCAGCGGCGGCGTACAGACCCAACAGTGGGGCGAGGTAGGCAGCAGCAATCTTCCGGTCGCATCGTTCGGAATATTCTGACCCCTGCTTTAGGGCAATTAATTTCGCGGTCCGGTTTCGATCGGACCGCGATTTCTATTTGTTGAGTGTTGTTATTAACGCGGGGACCGCGGAGCACGCGGAGAATATTTATTACTAATCTCCGCGATCCCCGCGGTCTCCGCGTTAAAATTACTAATCTCCGCGATCTCCGCGTTAAACCCAACTTTACGAATCCCGCACACGCATAATAAACTTGTCCCCAACCTCAACAACACAACTCTATGGCGACGGCACAAACCCTTTCTGAATCTCATATCGCCGATCTCGAACTCGTCCACCGTGGAAAGGTGCGCGATGTTTATCAGGTCGATGACAAAACTTACCTGCTCGTCGCAACCGACCGTCTCTCCGCGTTCGATTGCATTCTTCCGACGCCCATCGAACGAAAGGGCTCGATCCTGACCGCGATCTCAGCTTTCTGGTTCGATCTTTTGCGCGACATCACACCGAATCATGTGATCACGACCGACGTCGATGAAATGGCGGACCCGATACGCAGCGCTCCAGAGCTTCGCGGTCGTTCGACGCTCGTAAAGACGACGACCGTGTTTCCGGTCGAGTGTGTCGTCCGCGGCTATCTCGAGGGTTCGGGTTGGAAAGACTATCTCGCGACCGGTGAGGTCTGCGGTCATAAACTCCCGACCGGTATGAAGCAGTGCGACAAACTTCCCGAGCCGCTCTTCACACCCGCGACAAAGGCCGCAGCCGGTCACGACGAGAACATTGACGCGTCGCGATTCGCCGAGATAATCGGTGATGAAGCGGCGAACTATCTTCGCTCAACATCACTCGCGATCTACAAACACGCGAGCGAGTACGCCGCGACACGCGGCATCATTATCGCCGATACGAAATTCGAATTTGGTGTTGATGCGAATGGCGAGATTCTTCTGATCGACGAAGTTTTGACACCTGACTCATCGCGCTTTTGGTCAGCCGAAACCTACGCGCCCGGTCACGCACAACCATCGTTTGACAAGCAGTTCGTTCGCGAGTATCTTGAGACCCTCGACTGGAATAAGCAGCCTCCCGCGCCGCCACTTCCCCCGGAGATCGCGGCTGCCACGACCGCACGTTATCTTGAGGCTTACCGACTTTTAACAGGAAAGGAGCTGCCCGCAAATTAAGTTCTTCCCGGGCATGATCGCAAGACATGCGTAAGCAGATGGAATCACTGATCGGACAGATGCTCGATGGCCGGATACTACTCGAAGAGGCCGTCGCAGAATTTGAGAAGATCTACATTCAAACCGCCCTTGAGCGCAATTCCGAACACCTTTCAAAAACCGCCGGTGCACTTGGCATCCACCGCAACACACTTTCAAAACGCGTCGCGAGTTACAACGGAAAGCCGACCGCGAAAGTAAAACCGGCTGTGAAGAAACGGAAGGTCGTGAAGAAGACCACGGCTCGCGCATCCGCAAAGAGGAAGACTCGCAGATAAAACCCAGGCGCTAACCACATTCACAAGTCCGGAAGGGTGGCTCTGCCCCCGCCATCACATTCATGAGATCTGGATCACGGCTTGGGACTCTGCAAGCGGGGGCAGAGCCACCCTTCCGGACTGCGAATGTGGTTAGCGCCCGGAGTTACTCTAGAACAGTCACTTCATCACCGACCCTAACAACCCCACCAACACTCTCGGCAATCAGGTTCTGTCCAAACAAAACTTTCCCGTCGAAGTTCCGGTACTCGGACAGAGTCTTCAACGGTTCCTTACCGGTCTTGACGCCCGCGTCCTGATCGACCGTCGTCATCACGCATCGCGCACACGGCTTCACGAGATGAAACTCGGTCGAACCGATCCGGATCCGTTTCCATTCGTCCTCTTCAAACGGCGACGAGCCTTCGACGACAAAGTTCGGACGAAAGCGATTCATCGGAACCTGATCCTCGAGACGCGTGTTGAGATCGTCGAGCGACGATTGTCCGATCAACAGGAACGGATACCCGTCGGCGAAACTGACATGGTCCTCTTCAACCCGGACGGCAAACTCGGCCGGGAGCATGCGCTTCGTCGACTCGGGCATCGACACCAGGCGGCACTTCGTCTCAAGGGCGTCGCTGAACCAATCGTCGATATCCTGTCCATAAAACGCTCCCTTCACGGTGCTCCCCCAGACAGTGACGTCATCCATCTCTCCGGTCTCCATTTCCGGGACGACGCTAATACGATTGCCGTTCATCGACGCCGTAAGTCCATCCGGCCCGACTTCGATCTTCACCCGAGCCATCGCAGGCACTTCCCTCTGCGTAAAAAACTGCCGGTCATGATCCACGAGCATCCAACGCCGATCGTACTGAAGTCCGCGCGTTTCTACAGTCGCCGACTGGAGAGCGATCCCCTTTAGCGATTTAACTGGGTAGATATTGAGTTCGGTAAGTTTCATATCGAATTTTCGGTCGGACGTCAGCGACTGGAGCTATTACGTCGGAGCGTTAGCCACGGCGGAGCGACTGGAACGCAGGCATCCCTGCCTGCAACGTCGCGGCTGCCGCGGCGTAGAGCGATTGTAATCCCAGGTCGCCGGCGCTTTTTCGGGCGTCGCCCTC
>DATEOJ010000086.1:0-6879 GCA_035274235.1 Pyrinomonadaceae bacterium | reverse complement strand
GTACAGATGCTTCTCGTCGTACATCATCAAAACTTCTGTCGGCTTGGACGCCTCTATATTTTCACCGGGTGAAGTTTGATAGAAGTCTTTGAAGAGGGCTGCGTTCTGCCATTCCTCTGCATTTACACGACCGTCGATGCTAACTGCGAGCGCTATTTTCGGAACGGTGATCGGGCGAGCCTTCTCAGGCGGAATCTCGATACGAGCGGGTTTGACACGACTCTCTGACTTCCCGGAAGTCGTGGTTGATGTAACTGACTCACCCGCGGCAACACCGCTAGTCTGAGCCATCGCTGTTGCCGCGAGCAGGGATGCAGCGAACAGCAGGGAAAACGTTTTCATTATTGCACCTAGTTATGAACTTTCTTACTGACTTATGAACCAACCTCTGAATATGAACCCACCCTTACTCGCGAAAGTATTTATTTATGAACGAACCGCAAAACTTATGAGTGTACTACTGAGTTATGAACTTATTCGAATGATCGGCAAACCTACTTGACTGAAACGAGATATTAGTCAAATTGCTTAAAAAGCAATACGCAAAAGGGACGAGATGTGTGATTTCTAGTTTGAGCTGACGGCTTCGGTGCTTCGAACTACGAGCTTACCGTCGTTGAAATTGAAGGTGTATTTTGCACCGCCTTTTCCGACTCTCCAAGTTTCATCATCTTCCTGAACAACGTCGATACCATCGGACTCGACTTCAGTATTCGACGTCAACGTCGCGTTCGCATCGCTCGGAAGAGTCAACGTCACGGTACCGTCAGTTGCCTTTGCCGAAAGCTTCTTGAAGTTGCCTTCGAGGAAGACATCACCGCACGCGGTCTGCGAATCAAGGTCGCCCTTGAAACCGATCACGCGCACTTGGGCCTGATCGGCAACGATATTCATGTTGCCATCGACGTCGCGGATATTGATCGCACCGTCGTCACCTTTCAGATCGATCTCACCAGACACGCCGTCGAGACGGAGCTCACCATCGGTGACGATCTTTAAGTTTGATTTGCGTGGAACGAAGACCTCGATACGAACACGCTCAGGACTTAATTGAAAAGGCTGAGGAGACCCCGCGTCGTTGTTTATGACTTTTAGCGTGACCGCAGAGGGCGTGTGATCTTCGGTTACCTGAGCCGGAGCACTTCGACGGGTCGCCATCTCGGTGATCACGTAGGAGACTTCTTCTTTGTCCCAACCGCGAATGCTGACCGAACACCCCTTCGCTTCAACGCTGACTTTCGGTGTTCCCTTTACCGCAAACGAGTTTCTTTTTTTTTCGACAGTCGGGGTTCCGCCAAACCAGACGGCCTGGCTCATTCGATCCATTGCCGCCCGCTGCTGGTCCATTCCACGTTGGATCTGCCGCTCCATCTCTTTCTGATCGAAGTCGATCTTCAACTTCTCTTTGTCGAGCTTCTCCAACTCATCGAGCTTCAGCTTTTCCATAGTCGGGCCGACCATCTCGATCGCTTTTTGCGCGTCTTTCATCGACTTCGCAGTCACCCTCGTCGACTCACGGACCGAACGGGCAACCTCACGATTGATCTGTGCCGCATTCCTCGCCTCTTCGCGAGCCATGTCGACATCGATGTCGATATCGTCATCTGCTTTCTTGCTCGGAAGAAGATTGGTCGCGGGATTCGGATTGCGACCGTCATTCTTCCGACTGATCGAGAGCGGACCGTTGACGCTGCTAAGTTTGATCTGCGTTTCACCGTTGCCGACCTTCCCGTAAAGATCGCGTCCGACATACTGGCCCTTCTTGACCGGCAAGCCAAAGTCGTTGGTGATATTTCCGTTGAGCGAATCTGCCTTGATGGTGGCGTTGAGATCCGACGGCACAAGCAGGCTTACGCCGCCATTGACCGTATTGAGATTTATCTTGCTCGCAGTGTCGACACGATCGAAGTCAGCCGTCACCTTACCGTTGACCGTCGACAGGTGAGCCGCACCGCGAAGATTCGTTGCCGAGACATCGCCGTTCACGGCCGAGATCTTGGTCACGTTCGTGAAGTTCGAAACCGTTACGTCGCCGTTCACTGTCTCGATCTCATTTAGGACCGCGCCGGCAGGCACCGACAATTTGAACTGCACTTCGAGCTTTCGACCGCGGTTGTCACCCTGACGGTCGTTCCACTTCCAAGGCTTGTAGTCGGCTTCGACGCTAAAGGAGTCGGCGTTTGCCTCGACCTTAATGTCGACATTCGAAAGCGCCTCTTTGGTATCAGCGATCTTTGTCGCTTCGAGGCGAACCTCGTTGCGATCCCACGCCTCTACGACTATCGAACCGTTCACATTCGACACGCTGACATTGCCGTTCTTGGAGAGCGGGTACGACTGCTCAAACTTTTCGATCTCATCACCTTTAACGGCCACTTCGGTCGCCGGAGCAGGTGCAACGGCGTTCTGATGTGTCGTTACGGCTGTCGATCCGTTTGAGCCAAACAACAATCCCGCGAATACTAACGAATATAACCAACTCATTTTGTTTCTCCTTGGACGGCAAATCTGCCTGGGGTGTTTCCCTTTTCTACACCAAAAACACCACCTTGCAATGATTTATGACAAGAATTTTCTATTTTTTGTAAGACGCGATCCAACGGGATTAATGAGTGCAACAGGCTTCCCTGCCCCAACATCTGACAAGTTTACTTATAACACCCCTTTTGATAACGTATAGGCTTTAATTAGGCGGCTAGATCCGCGGAGTATTGATGAACCTTAAGAAAACACGGCTGCACATCCTGCGGGAAACAAAAGATCTCTCCGCGAAGGTAAAGACTGGCGTGTCTCTTCATTGTCACACCGAGCATTCGAAAGAGATGCTCGACTTCATTCCGCACTACGCCGAGAAGCTTCCGATCATCGCCACCTTCTGGCGCAAAGAACGCGACAAGTATCTCGAGAAGGAAGGTAAGGGCATCGATTTTTCGACTGCCTTCTGGTCGCCTCCTCTCACGGCTCAGGCGGTCTACGACATCGAGCGGAAACAGATCCACGATGCAGGGCTCGAAGCGATAGTCTCGCTTACGGATCACGATAGTATCGACTCGACGCTTCAGGTAAACGAAAAGCACGCGAACACGCATGCACCTATCTCGCTCGAGTGGACGGTTCCGTTCGACTATGGATTTTTCCATGTCGGTGTTCACAACCTTCCGAAGAACAACGCTGTCGAGATCACGAAGACGCTTCTCGATATCACCTTTGTTGAAGAGAACCACACGGATGAGAAGCTGACCGAAGTGTTCGCCATGCTTAACGAGCTGCCGGGCGTGCTCGTCATTCTCAACCATCCGCTGTGGGACATCGAGATCGTCGGCAAGGAACGTCACGAGGCTCTCCTAAAAGAATTTATCAAACGACACGGCCGCTGGGTCCACGCGTTCGAGATCAACGGTTTTCGCTCGTGGTCAGAGAACAAAGCCGTTATCGAGATGGCCGAGGCTCTCGGAATTCCGATCGCGACCGGCGGCGACCGTCATGGCTGCAAGCCGAACACCGTGGTCAATCTAACGAACGCGACCACCTTCGAAGAGTTTGTAAATGAGGTTCGCGTTGAGAAGCGGAGCGAAGTGGTGTTGATGCCGGAATACGAACATCCGCTACATTCGCGTCAGCTGCAGTCGTTCTCCGAGATCTTGAGTCACTATCCGGATTTCCCGGATGGCAGACAGCGTTGGTTCGACCGCGTGTTCTTCGACGTCGGTGACGACAAGGGCCTGACAAATCTCTCGGGTCACGGTTGGAAACTTGGCGGCCCGAAATGGTTGCGAGCGGCGATCTGGACACTTGGTTTCCTTGGCAGTCCAAAAATGCGACCTATCTTTCGCATAGCTCGCAAACGTCAGGACCGCGTCCCGAGCGACCCGACGAAAACGAAGTTCGAAATTCCAGATCTCGACGAGATCGCACGTGCGATTCCGCAGGAAAGCGCATCGTAAGGTTCTCCGGAAATTCATTGTCAGAATCGACGGCGGGAGAATTCCCGCCATTTTTTAGTTAGCAGGTAATAATTGTGCAGGATATTCTACGCGTCGCGTATTTCCCCGATTCGTTCCACGAAGTGAACGGGGTTGCGATGACAAGCAATCGGCTCGTGTCGTTCGTGAAAAAAAACGAACTGCCGTTTATCAACGTTCACGCAGGCCCCGCCACTGAATTAACTCAGGAAGGCAACTACCGTTCGCTTTCGCTGAAACGGTCTGTCGCGTCTTTCGAAATGGATGAAGGACTGAAGTATGATCCGTTCTTCCAACGTCACGCAAAATTTGTTAGGGCCGAGCTCGAGAAGTTCCGACCGGATGTTTTTCACATCACCGGTCTGAACGACGTCAGCATCCTCGGTGCGTATCTCGCCTGGAAAATGGATGTGTCGCTTGTCGGTTCGTGGCATACGAACCTTCACGAATACGCAGCGCTGAGGCTTCGTGCAAGGTTCAGTTTTCTGCCAAAGAAGTCGCTCTACAGTCTTACCGACTTTATCGAACGCAAGATCCTCGACGGGGCCAAGCTCTATTACAAGATGCCGCAGCGAATACTCGCGCCGAACCAGGAGCTTATCGACATGCTCCAGTCGAGCACGGGTCGAAAGGCAAACTTGATGATCCGCGGTGTCGATACCGAGCTCTATTCGCCCGCGAAGCGAACAGTGAATGACGGGATCTTTCGTTTTGGGTTTGTCGGTCGGCTGCGTGCCGAGAAGAATGTACGACTCCTGGTCGAGCTCGAACGCCGACTGCTCGCTGCCGGAAAGAGCAACTTTCATTTCCTGATCGTCGGCGAAGGGATCGAACGTCCATACCTCGAACAGAACATGACGACCGCGGAGCTACCGGGTTTTCTCAAAGGTGAGGAGCTTTCGGCCGCTTACGCAAACATGGACGTCTTCATTTTCCCGTCTGACACGGATGCATATGGCAACGTTGTGCAGGAGGCGAACGCGTCGGCCGTCCCGTGTATCGTCACTGATCAAGGCGGACCTAAGTTCATTGTCCGCGAGGGCGAGACCGGCTTCGTCGCCAAAGATCTCGACGACTTTGTAAAGTATGCGATCGAGCTTATCGACGATCGGGAGAAACTCGAGAGAATGAAGAAGCAATCGCTCGAGTTCGCTCTGACCCGATCATGGGATTCAGTTTTCGAGAATGTCTACAAGACGTATCGCGAAGCTCGCGATTATCTTGCCGAGGTAAGACGCCAACAGCGAGTCGCAAAGCTGCAGATGGATCCGGGAGCATAACGCACACCAATTATGTCTAACGACGAAATACTGAAATGTGCGAACTGCGGAGCTAAACTTGGCGTCACGGCGGCGACGGTCGAAGTTGCCTGCGGCGCCTGCGGCACGACCCAGACGATCGAGCGGCACGACGGTGTCAGCGAGGTAGTCGAACACTCACCTGCTCCGCATCGTGTAGTAGATGTGTTCCGATATTTGGTTCGCCATCCGATCGAGATGCTCGTCTATCGTTGGAATTGGAAGGCGGCACTTTTCAGCGGCATTCTCCGGAGCATGATCTATCTCTTCACGCACTTGAAAGAGGGATGGCGTGCTGCGCTCGGAGCAATGTCGGTCGAGTTTTTCTTTCGTCTTATCGTGTCAGGCGCGAGCGGTTCGCTTGTTCAGGCATTTCACAATGCGGCTCCGGTTTGGCTCGCGACACTCTGTGTGATGATCATGCTGCCGGCGTTCAGCCACATGATCGAGTTTACGCTCCACACGCTCAACGGCGACGTGAATAAAGGCAAGGCAATCGTCATCTCGATCACATTCTCGATTGTTTCCGCGATATTCAACTTATTCGCCATGCGTCGCGACGCTCTGCTTGTTAAGGACGATCGTGCGCAAACTCTCGGTCAAGACCTTGTGAAACTTCCGAAGATCGTTGGCGAGTTTATGTTCTACCCGATCATCTGGCTGTGGAAACGAAACCAGGCTCGTTCGGCTGCGAAAGCAGGTGAGCTCGCCGGCGGACCGGATCTCGCAAATCGGGAAAGTTAATGAAGTCCGTCCACATCACAAACTACTACCACAAGAACTCGGGCGGCATCAGCACTTCATACAACAATCTCTTAGCTGCAGCCGAGCGTCACCGGCGTTACGTCAGATTGATCGTTCCCGGCGAGAGCGAGGCGGTCGAAGACGTGAACGAATTCGCGAAGATCTACTACGTCCCCGCCAAGTACTCACCGTTATTCGACAAACGCTACCGCATCATGATGCCGTGGCAGTACATGGTGAAGGACTCGATCATCCGCAAGATCCTGCTCGAGGAGAAGCCGGATCTCGTCGAGGTGACCGATAAGTACACGCTGAGCCTACTCGGCGTGATGATCCGTACAAATAATTTCAAAAAGCTCGGCCGACCGATCCTCGTTCATTTCTCATGCGAACGGATGGATGACAATGTCGGATCGTTCCTGACGAGCGGTAAGCTCGGACAGTGGTTCGCCCGTCGCGTGATCGGCAACTACACGATCCCGAACTTCGATTACCACATCGCAAACTCAACCTATACCGCCGAGGAGTTTCATGAAGCTCTCGCGGGAAAGAAGAACGACTCGTTCTTCAATTGGTGTTGGCGGTTCTTCAAGGCTCCGCGTGTAGCGGTCGACGAGCGAATTTTCGTCTGTCCGCGTGGAGTTAATTCACAACAGTTCACGCCGGATAGAAAGTCGGGCGAGGTTCAGCGTGAGATGCGCGAACGCGCCGGAGTTCCGCAGAATTCCGTGGTGCTGCTTTATGCGGGTCGGATATCGCCGGAGAAGAACGTCGGTCTGCTCGTCGATATGATGAAGATCTTGTCGAACGACACCGATCACGATTTTCGACTTCTCGTTGCAGGTGCGGGTCCCCAAGCTGACTGGCTTCAAACG
>DATEOJ010000085.1:0-13555 GCA_035274235.1 Pyrinomonadaceae bacterium | reverse complement strand
CGTGCCTCGCGACTGAGATACGTCGGCACGGCGCAATTCGATGATCGCGCGCACAACGTCGTCAGCTATGCGAACGAAGACGGACTCGAGATGTCGCTCTACATCGATCAGAAGACGAATCTCCTGTCGAAGTACGAGACGCTCGGTACCGACCCATTCACTGGTGACGTTGTGAATGAGTTCATCTTCCCGAGCTATCGCCAGGAGAACGAACGTCCTGTTGCGACGGGTCGAATCGACAAACGCGGCGGAGAACTGCTCAACGAAGTGAAGTATGTCGATGTCGTCTTCAACGCGACGCTCACGGATGCGAATTTCAAAATGCCGGACGGTATCAAACTAGGAACACCTGCTCCGACCGCTCAATCGGTGACGAAGTACACCGACGCCATCTACACCGTGAACGCGGCAGGTTATAACGTGCTGGTCGTCGGATTCAAAGACTATGTATTCGTCATGGAAGCACCGAATGGCGATGCAACCTCGAAGCAAGCGATGTCGGAGATCAAGAAACTGTTTCCAGGGAAACCGATCAAGTACGTCGCCGTCACGCATCATCACGACGATCACTCGGGCGGGATCCGGACGTACGTCGCCGAAGGAGTGACCGTACTCGGAGTGCCGGGTGAGAAAGCGTTTTTTGAGAAGGTGATGACGAGCAAGTTTACGATCGATCCCGATGCGTTGACGCTCAATCCGCAGCCGCTGAAATGGGAGTCGGTCGAAGGCGGCAAGCGAGTCTTGACTGATGGTACAACGACCGTCGAGTTGCTGGACATCGGTTCAGGTCCGCATGCGGAAGCGATGCTCGTCGCGTATCTTCCAAACGAGAAGATGGTCTTTCAAGGCGATCTCTTGAACCGCCCCGCGAACAACGATCCCGCGACGATCAACGATACGACGGTATACTTCGCGAACTGGCTCGATACGAAGAAGCTCGATGTCGAACGCGTGATCGGCGTCCACGGTCCGCCATCGACGAGAGATGAGTTGCGACAGGGTGTCGCGGAGAAAAAGAAGAGCGATAACCAAAAGGTCGGCTCGAAGTGAACGCGTGAACCTGGAGTGGTAAACGATACTAGCCGCAGATTACGCAGATGACGCAGATATTTCTAGATAACGTTAGAGACAAACCATTTCGGGCGCTACTTAGAGAATATCTGCGTAATCTGCGCGATCTGCGGCTAACAGCCTCATGGCAGGATTTTATTACCCTTACCCCATCCAACGCGCCTTTGTTTTGTTCAATACTCCTTCACGCCGACTGGCTAGACTGGGCATGCTAACGATTTCACATACGAGGTATCAATCATGAGATCCGTCCTGTTAACCATATTCGCCATTATCTTTGTTTCGCTTCCAGCAGTTGCTCAGGCACCGATGGTCGTCAGCGCCGATTGGCTGAAGGAGAATATTAAAGACCCGAAGATCGTACTGCTGCACGTGGGCCAGAAGGCCGAATACGACGCCGGTCACATCGCAGGCGCGGTTTACGCAACCCTCGACGGCATCTCCGCGCCGCGGGTCCCGGATGGTCTTGCTCTCGAACTGCCATCCGCCGAGCAACTCAAAGCAACACTCGAAAAATCAGGTATCAGCAACGATTCGCGCATCATCATTTATTTCGGCAAGGACTGGTTCTCGCCGACGAGCCGCGTCTATTACACACTCGACGTTTTTGGTTTGGCCGGTAACGCGTCGCTCCTCGATGGTGGAATGCCGGCGTGGGTTGCCGCCGGCGGCGAACTGTCAAAAGAAGTGCCGTCACCGCGGACCGGATCGATCAAGGTCGAACGCAATGACAAACTAGTTGCAAACGCAGACTGGCTCAAGTCGAATCTGAAAAACGACAAGATAAAGATCATCGATGCACGCGACCCTGAGTTTTACGACGGCTCGAGCGCGGGCGGTCAACCGCGGGCCGGACACATCACCGGTGCGCGGAGCATCCCGTTCACTTTGTTTACTGACGACAAGATGAAGTTGAAAGATGAAACTACTCTCCGGAAGATCTTCACTGACGCCGGCGTGAAGCCCGGAGACGAAGTCGTTACGTACTGCCACATCGGCCAACAAGGGACGGCCCCCTACTTCGTTGCGAAGAAGCTCGGATACAAGGTCGCTCTCTACGACGGTTCATATCAGGAGTGGAGTCGTTTGAAGGATGCACCGGTCGAGAATCCGGCGGGCGACAGACCGGCCACTAGCGTTTCGCTCGTCACGCCGCAGTGGGTTGAAGAGCATGCGTCGGACCCAAATGTTCGCGTCATCGATGTTCGTCAGAACGTCTACGAGTACTTTACCGGGCACGTGCCGAACGCGGTCCACCTCGCCGACTCGGCGATGCGGTTTCCGTTCGAAGGTAATCCTACTCAATATCCCGAACTGTTCATGATCTCGCAATTGTTCTCACGCGCGGGCGTGAAGAAGACCGATCGCGTCGTGCTCTACTCCGACGGCGACAACGTGCTTGGCGCGACGATGCTTGCGTATCTGCTTGAGAAGATCGGACACAGCGACATCGCTATCGTCGACGGCGGGTGGAAGGATTACAGCGCGACGCAGAAGGCGGTTCAGGAATATCCGCAATACAAACCTGCTCCGTATGACGTGTTGGACAACCGCTCGGGTCGTGCGGCGCTGGACGATGTTAAGCCGCTAGTCGGAAAGGACACCGTTAAGTTCATCGACGCTCGTCCGCCGAATGTGTATCGCGGCGAGGCGAAGATCTGGATCCGCAACGGTCACATTCCCGGTGCGTACAACATTCCATGGAAGACGCTCGTCGACGAAACCAACACGCACAAGCTAAAGTCGATCGCAGATCTCAAAGCCGCATACGCGGCGAAGGGGATCGGCAATACCGACGACATCATCGTCTACTGCGGTACGAGCCGTGAGGCGAGCATCGAATATTTCGTTCTGAAGCATCTCCTAAAATTCCCGAAAGTTCGTCTATATGAAGGCTCATGGGCCGAGTACGCGAACCAGCCGGCGCTACCCATCGAAACGGGCGCGGGTAAATAAGACAAACGGAAACGAGGTGTTTTATGAATCGTACTATCCGTGCGTCTTTTCCCGTCGCGCTCTCGGGCGTGTATCTCAATACCGCCGCGGTCGGACCTCTTCCCACTTCAACGGTCGACGCGGTCTCCGCACAACTCAATGATGTCTCGGAAAACGGCTCGTCTAACTTCGACGACTGGCTCGAGACAAAGGAACGTGTTCGCGGCTTGGTCGCGTCAATGCTCGGAGGTAGGGCGTCCGATGTCGCGTTCACTCGAAATACATCGGACGGACTCTGCGCGGTAGCGAGCGGTCTCGATTGGAAGGCCGGCGACAACATCGTGTCATTTGCGAGCGAGTTTCCCGCGAACTACTATCCGTGGCGAACCGTCCGCGACAGGTTCGATGTCGAGTTGCGACTTTGTCGCGAGCTTAACGGTCGGATCGATATCGACGAGCTTTGTTCATTGATCGACGGCCGCACCCGTCTGGTCGCGGTCAGCGCGGTTCAGTATTCATCCGGGTTCCGTCTCGACCTTGAACGGATCGGCGAAGTCGCAAGATCACGCGGTTCGTTGTTCGCCGTCGATATCATTCAGTCATTCGGTGCGATGAACCTCGATCTGCCGTCGCAGTTTGTCGACATCGCTGCCGGTGCGAGCTACAAGTGGCTATGTGCTCCGGAAGGTTGCGGCATCTTTTACATCAACGAACGAGCACGCGAACGTGTCGCCGCATCGTCGCATGGATGGATGAGCGTCGAACATCCCTGGAACTTCTGCGACCGCGACCAAAACACGAAAGGTGATGCTCGTGTGTGGGAAACCGGAATGGGCGGAACCGCGATGCTCTGCGGTCTTGAGGCGAGTTTGCGATTGTTATCGGAGACCGGTCTTGATTCGATCGCAAAATATCTTTCCGAACTCACCGACTTCTTATGCGAGATCGCTCCAACGACCCGCTACGACATCGTCAGCTCACGTGCCGATTCGGAGAAATCTCAGATAGTTTGTCTGCGTCCATTGAACGGACGAACATCCGATGAGATCGTCGCTCAACTCAAGCGTGAACAGATAACCGTATCCTCACGTTGCGGACTGCTCCGCGTCGCTCCGCATTTCTTCAACACCTTCGATGATATCGAGACGTTTGTCGAAGCCCTCCCGTAGTTTTTAACGCGGAGATCGCAGAGATTTTTTCTCTTCGCTCTCCGCGATCTCCGCGATCTCTGCGTTAAGAACCCGATCAGGAAAGCGACCGCCGGAATTCGGCGGGTGTCATTCCGGTGTAGCGTTTGAACAAACGATTGAAGTGGCTCTGATCGGAGAAGCCGGCTTCGTATGCGATGTCGGCGAGTTCCTTGTCACGCTCGACGAGAAGTTTCGATGCATGCGAGACGCGAAGCCGTTGGGTGTACTCACCGATCGTCCGTCCCTGAAATTTTCGAAACACCGTCGCGAGGTGAACCGGATGAACGCCGGCTTCTTCCGCGAGATGGCTGGTCGAATGTGTGTCGGTAAATTCCGCGTGAAGTTTGTCGATGACGATACCAAGCCAGCGGGGTGGTTGCTTCTCGGCCGGACCTCCACGGCGAGCAGCGTGACCCAACATCTCGAGCGTGAGTCCTTCCGCAACTAATTCCGAACACGCTCCCCAATTCTTAAACTCGCGAAACAATCTCGTCGCGATCCAAACGATCGGCGAACCCGTCTCCGTGAAGTCGAGGGGGACCGGAGAGTATTGGGTAAGACTTTGTATGCCCTCATTCTTGATCTCGATAGTAAAGCAGCGTGCTCCTGAGTCTCCGATGCGGTCCTTGTGCGAGATCCCGGCGCGATGCCAGAGCACGGACATCGGGTCGTGGTCCGTTACGTTGTGACCGAACTTCTCACTATACGCACCGCCGAGAACTAGCGTAAAGTAGGCGAGTTCGTGGGAATGTTCGGGAAGGTCGAACGCCTTCGGATGAACCACCTCGCAGAGTATCGACGAGCGAATAGCCCTCTTATCGGGGATCTTGCCGTAGAATTCGCCGGCTCCGAGATTAGCTGCAATCGGCTGGCTGTGGGCCATGGTTTTTGTACGCGAGTTGTTGGTATTCGGTTTCACGGTTAGGGCCGTATTCTGGAGACACCTCAATGCTTTGGCCGCAGATCACGCAGATGAAGCAGATTTATTTCGTGGGTTTTCGTGTTGCTCAGTGGTTCCACGTTCTCTATGAATTGGAACCACGAACTCACACGAACGGACACGAACGAAGACGGAGCCCGCAAGTATCACCAAGGGAGAGATCTGCGTCATCTGCGTGATCTGCGGCTAACTTCCCTTGAACACCCGAGCCAAATCGACTGAGGTTGGGCTACAATTACCCAATTCTTTCTTTCTCCGGAGGACAACCAACCAATGCGACTAATGCTCCTTGCGTTCACGATAACCCTCTCTTTCGTTTCTCAAATCGTCGCGGCTGACATGAGCCGCGAGATCGATGCCGCGACGGCGCGCATTGCGCCGAAGCTCATCGAGTGGCGTCGACATCTTCACCAGTTTCCAGAGTTGGGAAACCAGGAAACGAAGACCGCGAAGTATGTCGAAGAGCATCTACGTAAACTCGGTATCGAGGTCAAAACCGGCGTCGGCAAGACCGGCGTGGTCGGGATACTAAAAGGCGCACAGCCCGGACCGGTCATCGGTCTGCGTGCGGACATGGACGGCCTGCCGGTTACTGAACGAAACTCTCTTCCCTTCGCGTCGAAGGAGACCACCGAGTACAACGGTCAGAAAGTCGGCGTGATGCACGCATGCGGACATGACACGCACGTCGCGATGTTGATGGGAACCGCGGAAGTCCTTGCGGGAATGAAAGACAAGTTGAAAGGAACGGTGGTGTTCATTTTCCAGCCGGCCGAAGAGGGGCCACCCGCCGGCGAAGAAGGCGGAGCTCCGCTGATGGTGAAGGAAGGTGTAATGGACAACCCAAAGATCGACGCGATCTTCGGTATTCACATCAACTCACAGACCGACGCAGGAACGATCAGGTACAAGAGTGGTGCGATCATGGCGTCGAGCGATTGGTTTCAGATCAAGGTGAAGGGACGTCAGACGCATGGCGCGTATCCGTGGCTGGGTACCGATCCGATCGCCGTTGCGTCGCAAATCTACACCGGTTTGCAGATGATCGTGTCGCGGCAGTCGGAGCTTACAAAAGCTCCGGTCGTTATCACGGTCGGTCGTATCAACGCCGGCATCCGCGAAAACATTATTCCCGAGGAACTGACGATGGCGGGCACGATCCGAACGCTCGATTCAGGAATGCAAAAGGACGTTCATCAGAAGATTCGTCTCACCGCGCAAAAGATCGCAGAGAGTATGGGTGCGACTGCCGAAGTCTCGATCGATACGAAAACGCTCGTGACATACAACACGCCGGCTCTCGTTGAGAAGATGTTGCCGTCGTTACAGCGGGCGATCGGGAAGGAGAATGTGAAGGAGACGGAATGGGTAACCGGTGCGGAAGACTTTTCTTACTTTGGTGAAAAGGCACCGGCGTTTTATTTCGTCGTCGGCGGAATGAAAAAAGGGCAAGACCCCAAAACGGCTCCCGCCCATCACACGCCTGATTTTTTTATCGACGACAGCCGTCTGGATGTCGGGGTGAAGGCGTTTGCGAATATTGTGTTTGATTATCGGTGAGCTTGCCTGCCCCATAGGACTTATAGGACCTATACGTCCTATAGGTCCTATAAGTCCTATCGCGCTTTGTTACGCCTGAATATGCGCCTCGACAAACCATAGCTGCTTGTCGATCTCGCGCGAAATCTCTGTAAACAGATCCGCCGTATCCTGATCACCGAGATCGCCGGACTCGTCGATATTCTTTCGAATGATCTTTCCGAAGTCCGAGAGAGCACTCGACAGCGCATCGACGTGCGACGCTCCGTCAGTTATCTCATGTGGATACTCGGTCAGTCTTGAATTCTCCGCCGCGAGTCGAACCGTGCCCATCGCGGTTCCGCCGAGCGTCGTGATCCTCTCCGCGATCAGATCGATGTGACCTTCGACCGCCGTCGCCACACCGTCAAAAAGCTCGTGTAGCGCAATAAAGCTCATGCCTTTCACATTCCAATGTGCCTGCTTCGCTTGCGATTTCAGATCACTCGCGTCTGCCAGCGATGCGTTGAGCATGCCGATGAGTTTCTCGCGCTGATCCGCAGAAAGATCGATCTTCGTTTTATGAAGTGCCATCGTTACCTCCGAATTGAATAATCTCAATTCTAGTAAGTGTTGAGAGCGTAGGGCAAGGAAGGTTAACGATCAGTCTTGAAATTATTCTGGGGGCCGAAGCTGTTTTGTTGTTGAAGCCTTTGCGTTCCGGTGCTCGAGATACCGGTCCCGCGGAAGAGCGGAGTAAAGAGCCAGTTCGAATGACGCTCGATCCCGTAATACGCGATCAGCGATTTTGCACGACTCTGGCTCGCAACTCCGATGAACGGTTGATTGTCGGTTGTAATGTCGATGTCGTCACCTTCGCCATCATCGAGATCGTCTTCGGTCCCGGTGTTGAGGTTGACGAGGAACGCGATCGAGTAACGATCGAGCAACTGAGTCGGCTGGGGATTGTTTGGCAGGACGCCGTTGTTGAAAGTCTGGACGCGCTTTGCAAACGGAGCGATCGTGCTCGCGTCGGCCTTAATGAGACGCCACTTTCCGTCGGCGCTAAGTGGATCGGTCGCCGCCGAGGGTCGGAGTATCATCCTCTTCTTCGTTCCCTGCGGAACGCCCTCGAGGAGATCGTCCATCGACTCGGGAAGTTTTCCGTTATGAAACGCGATGTACTGTCGAATAGCGTCGGCGATCTCCTCACCGCGACGAATCGACTCGAGCTCCTTCTCACGTTGAACTTCCTGATGAACACTCGGTGCGACTGCAAGCAGAGCGACAGCGAACAGCGTAAGCATCGCCATCACCGCGATAAGCGTCATGCCGCGCTCGCCTGTACGATCACGGTTTTCCGTCGCCATCCTCATCGTCCTTCTGCTGCGGCTGCGGTCTGTTTACATTCGCGTTTGGCGGAATGTAACGGGGAATGTTGTCAGGAATGCCGGGGATACTCTGCCCGGGAGGCACCTGGTAGTTTGGCTGCGGCGGACTGAATTGCTGGAAGTCACCGCTCGGGAAACCCGATCTTGCCGGAGCCGACGACGCTGCGGTCCCGGGTGCCGGACGAAAGAGTTGGACCTGATGCTTGAACCCGAGGTTCACGTCTTCGAAGATCGTCTGCTCGGAAGAGATGCTGACGAGTCGGAATCGTCCGCCGACAATATCATTTAGTCGCGCACTCATCGGGGTCTGCCGACCCGATTCCATAAAGTATGCCGTGTCGTTATTGGCTCGCGTCCGGGCGATCATTCCGATGTACTGGAACTGCGGCTTCGGGGGCGCCTGCACGGTCAGCGTCATCATGTTCGAGTACTTCTTTCCATCGGGCGTTTGGATCATCACCTGACGCGGACCTTCACTCGTGATAAAGCTCGCGGGTAGATCGGCGGTCATGCGCTGCGAATTTACAAAGGTTGTCGGAAGCTCGCTTTGGCTAAAGTAGATCTTTGCCTCGGGCAGCATCCGATCACCGGCAATTTCGAGACGGAATCCCTTCGAACCTGCGTACACACTACCGGGATTGATCGCCGCGATGTAGATCTCCGGCGTCGGCGTCGGCGACGGCGGCTTTACAACCTCGGGCGTCGGAATATACGGCGTCGGGATGGGAGGCTCGAAGAACGCGAAGATGTTTCGTCCCGCTTCCGATCCCGAAGGCACCGAGCAGCATGAGATAGGCGTCGCGCTATACGCGAGCATTTGGTCATCCTGAGACGGCATCTTTACCGGATCAATGGGAACGCTTGCAGAGGGCTTCGGCGTCGGAGAAGTCGTAACCGTTACCTTCGTGCTGCTCGAAAACATTCTCGTCCCGCCGAACGCAAAGAACAACGAAGTAAGCGCAAAAACTCCAAGCACGATCGCGACGATCATCTTGTTTCGTTCGTTCGGTGATTTGCCTTCAAAAGGATTCTTCACGATCTCTACTACTGCTCCTGCACGGGCTCCATCGGCGCCACGGTCGTCTGGCGACGGAAATAAGCTGCCAGTTCCAATCTCAAGCTAACGACCTCGCCGTGCATTTTTCCTTTGTCGACCGGTGCACCGGACTGCGACGTCGGCCCTCCGAACGTCTGAAAGTTTGACTGATTCGGTGCCGGACGTCGGGGTCCTGCCGGTTGAGGTTGCTGTTGCGGTTGTTGCTGCTGCTGACTTGCATCCGACGGACGCTGCTGAGCATCAGACGGCTCCAATTCGATCGAACTAATGATGACAAAATCTCGTCCGGTCTCGATATCGCGAATAAACCGACGAAGGTTCTGATACGAGCCTTCGAGCGTCATCGTCACATACTCGCCCGGGAACAAACTCTGATACTTCGCACGCCCACGTTCTTCTTCGGACTTAACACCGTCTTCCTGATCGAGAGTCTCGAGCGGGATGTAGTCCGGACCGCTGCTGTTGATCAACCCGTACCCCGCGATCAAACCGTTGATCCGCTGGTAGAGCGACGCCCGGCCGCTTGCCATGACGGGAAGATTATTCGATTCGAAGTCGTTCACGCTCGTCATCAGAGTCGCGACGTGCGTTTCGGTGTTCGTGATATTGCCGTACTTCTCGCGTGCCGAGGTCAGCTCTCTTTCAAGCCGATCGCGTTCAGCACGGTTGTGCTCCAACTCGCGGTTCGCCGGGATAACCATAAATACCCAGAGCAGCACGGCCGTCATCAGTGCGAGCATCGCCAGACCAGCGGTGATCAGTTCGGGTCGTCCCCACATTCCGGAGTAGACCTTTCGCGGACGATTAGCGGGCACGATGTCGTAACGCGGTTCTTTGTCGATGATGACCGTCTCGTCGGGTGTAAGCAGTACCGTACGGTCAGCCTCTTCGACGACCACCGCCGGATCCCGAGTCTCGCCGTATTCGTTGACGAGGATCTCAGGTTCTTTCTTTTCGGGAAGGTTTCTTTGGTCGAGAGGTTCGCTCATTATTGCTGACCTCCCTCGACCGACTGCGCAACCTGGTCGGTCTGAGCATCGCCGTATCCGTACGTAGGCGTGTAAACAAGATGAAGCGTATATTCGCTATAGGTGATGCGGTCGTTCTCCTGACGATCCTGGCTGCGAAGCTCGGCCTGGAAGAGACCCGAGTTATTCATGTTCGCGAGCATCGCACTCACGCCCTGGTAGTCGCGACTCAGGACACCCAATTCAAGCTCGGCCTTGATCCGGTCACCGTCTTTGTAAACGTTTTCAACCGATATACGCGACGCGCTCACGCTGCCGGGCAGCACGGCTTCAAGATCGGCGAAAAGCCGCGACCATCCAAATGTCTTGTTAGCAACAAGCTTGTGCGACGCGATAAGCAGGGTCTGCTGCTCCGGCGTCAGTTGCTGCTGGACAGCTTCGCCTTTGCTCTTGAGCTGCTTGATCTCGCCGTTCATCCGCTCAATATCCGCAAGCGCCCGCTCATTATCGGTTGACGCTGTCCTTATTTGGGCAAACGCGAGAATTCCACCCGCGACGGCCAAAGCCAATAGCAGGAAAGAAAGCAGATATGGCGTCGTCCGGTTGCGAAAGGGCCGGCTCGCTAAATTGAGTTTGGTGATCACTATCAGTACCGCTAAAAACCTGTATTGAGGCTGAATTACGGGTGCGCGACAACAAAGCTTAGCACGAATGCAATTCGTTGTCTTTCACGGGCTATTTGATGCAAAAGTTGCAAAAAAAGTTACTCGTGACGAGAGGGCAGTTCCTGCACCATCTCCTCAGGCGAAAGCTCTTGATACGTGCAAACTCGGTTCCGCCCTTCCCGCTTAGCCCTGTACAGGGCGGAATCGGCCATCTCGACCAATTCGATGGGGTCTGACGAATCGCCCGGGAATGCCGAAATACCGATACTGATCGTGACCCGGTGGGTCGACGCGGGCTTTCCTGTCCTCACTACCGAGAACTCCTGACTCTCGATAACCGATCTTATTCGTTCCGCCGCGACAAGCGCCTGGGGGACCTCGGCGTCGAGGAGGAACGCGGCAAACTCTTCGCCGCCAAACCTCGCGGCCGCATCGCCGCTTCGCATGATCCCGATGATCACACCTCCGATCTCCTCGAGCGTCTTGCTTCCCGTAAGGTGCCCGTATGTGTCGTTCACCATTTTGAAATGATCGACGTCCATCATCAGCACGCAAAACGGTCGCCCCTCGGCTTTCGCACGGGCCGATTCGCGACGAAGCTCCGAGAAAAATGATCGGCTGGAAAGCAGTCCGGTCAGATCGTCGTGTGAAATGAGGCGGTGGATCTGACGCTGGTATTCGCGATCGATCTCGTCGAGAAGGTCGAAACGGAGTATGTGTTCGCCGATCGTGATCTTGTCGCCGTTCTGAAGAATCTCTTCATGAACGCGCTGACCGTTCACGAGTGTCCCGTTTCGTGAACCAAAATCGGTGAGGACGAACTCGATCTCGTTAGTCTCCGGGTTGAATCTCTTGTTTACCCGCGCGTGGCGTCGGGACACCTTGGAGTCGTTGACACGAACGTCCGCTTCGAGTGCGCGACCGAGGATAACCTCTTCGCGCTCAAGCGGTATGGGAACAGCGATCAGTTCTCCGCTCAGGAAAACGAGCGCAGGCCGGAGATCGCGTTTCAGACGTTCGGGTTTCATCATACGAGGACGGGTGACGGCGAGGCGTGTGGGCCGCTAATAGAATATCGTATCCAAAACCCAAATTTCCAGACTTTTCTAGCGTTTCTAGCTGTATATGTCAGTCTGACCGAAGAGCGGCGATAGCGCATCGGACGGACGGACTCCGTTTCTGAATTCACGCGCGGGCAGATAAGATTTAGGCAGAAGTGCAGATACTCTTTGTAAAACTTGGGGCGATCGGGGATATCATCCACACGCTGCCCGCACTGGCCGTAGTCCGTAGCGAATTCCCAACCGCCGAGATCTCCTGGGTCGCGGAGGAACGCTCGGCCGAGATACTTCGTGGAAACCAACATATCGATAACCTGATCGAGGTCGATACCCGCTCGCTCCGCGGAGGGATCTTTTTCGAGAAGATGCTGACCGGGGCCGCAAAACAGGCACGGAACCTGCGCCAGTATGACTTCGATATCGCGATCGATTTTCAAGGTCTTCTGAAGTCGGGCCTGATCTCGAAACTCTCGGGTGCAAAGAAACGCTGGGGCTTTGCTAAATCGGATCTTCGCGAACCCGCGGCTCGCGTCTTTTACACAAATACAACAAATATCGACTCACGATCGCATGTCGTCCGCCGGAACATCGACTTGGTAACCACCGCTCTCGACTTTGCTCCTCGCGAGTCGCAGATCAGCTTCCCGATCTACACCGCCGACTCGCATCGCGAAGAGGCAAACGAGATCGCGAGCCGCGTCGGCGGAGAGTTCGCTCTCCTGAACCCGGCCGGTGGATGGGTAACAAAACTTTGGCCCGCGGAGAACTTTGGTCAGCTTGCTGACCGTCTTTGGGAAACATTTGGCGTACGATCGATCGTCGTCACGGGACCCAAAGAATCTGACCTGGCGAACGCGGTAATGAGCGCGAGTCGTTCGGGAAAACTGATCCACGCGGAGCCGAGTCTCAAGGGTTTCTACGAACTTGCCCGAGCGGCGCGTGTTTACGTCGGGGGCGACACAGGGCCGACCCATTTGGCTATCGCGGCCGGAGCACGGGTTGTCGGGCTTTTCGGCCCAACCGAATGGTGGCGGAATGGAAGCTTGAATTCGGCGGACGTCTGCGTCGAACGACTCGATATCGACTGCCGTGTCGATTGCCACAGACGCACTTGCTCAAAATGGATCTGCTTCGATATCGACGTTGAGACGGTCGTCAAAGCCGTCCAAAAACGCCTCGAAGTCCCCGCAGTTGTTGGCGGCTGACGCTCGACTCAAGTCTTCAAAAAATTCGAGCGACGTCTCGGGCATCTAGGCTATAATCGGTTTAACCTCGCTTATGAATCTGTCAGTTGTTAAAGCACTCCTGATCACGCTTTTTGTCGCTTGTTGGGCGTTCGGTCAAACCGCAAGCCCGACATCGAATACGTCGGTTCCGTTCCTCGACGGTGAAACCCTCACTTACGAAGGCAAGATCAGCAAGATCATCCAGGGCATTGCCGTCGCCGACCTGACGTTAACCATCGCGAAGACGCAGGACGGCGACGACTATCTAATAAAGGCGGACGCACGGTCGAAGGGAACACTTCTAAAACTCTTCCGATTTAGTTTTATCCAGGAACTGCAAAGCAGCGTCGACTCTGACAATTTCCGAGCGCTCCGCACCGTCAAACATGACGTTCAGAAAGAGCGCGTTCGTAACAGCGAAGCTCTCTTCGATTATCGCGAACGACGCGTGACTTATGTCGAGACCGATCCGAACGAGCCGATGCGACCGCCGCGACGAATCGCTTCGGAGATCGACGAGGCAAGCCACGATC
>DATEOJ010000084.1:0-4145 GCA_035274235.1 Pyrinomonadaceae bacterium | reverse complement strand
ACGCGGAACGCGGAACGCGGAATCCGTGCTACCAGCTGATACGGCGGATTATGACACGCCAGCCAATCAAACGAATTCCGCATTCCGCGTTCCGCGTTCCGCGTTGGTGGCGGTCGCCGCCCTTTTCTTCGCATACACCGTCTTCTCCTACTTTTATATCTGGACGACCGCGGCGGCGTGGCTCGGTTGTTTGTTTGCCCTTACGCTCGTCTTCAGACCGGACGGGTTCCGCAAAGATATTAGATCGCTCGTCGCGGTCGGGGTCGGGTGCGTTCTCGCACTGATTCCGTATGCGTGGCTGCTCTCGAAGCGTTCAGAGACGATGGACGACGTGCAGTTGCTCGTGTACACGAGAACGCCCGACCTTTGGAGGGTCCCCGAGTACATAAGCATTGTCTGTTTTATATTGATAGCCGCCGGTGTTTCGTCTAAGTTCATCGGGTTGAGGGAACGAGCGACCGTGTTCGCTTTATCACTTGCGATCGTGCCGATCCTCGTCTTTAACCAGCAGATCTTCACCGGGCGTTCGCTGCAGCCAATCCACTATCAGGTGTTCATCGGGAACTACGTTGCTGGTCTAGCGCTGGTCGTTACCGTAGGTCTGCTTTTACGGAAGTGTTTGCAGTCACCGTCGTTCATGCCGAAGCTTGCATGTACGCTGCTGACTCTCGTCGCGATCGGGTGGGGATTCGTCGAATGCCACTACACCGTCCGGGTGCTCGATGAAGCGAATATCGAACGCGATCTTGCTCTGCCGGTCGCGAAGCGTCTAGAACAGCTCGGAGGCGACGATGCCGATCCGCATCGCTCAACAGTGCTGGCCTACGACATGATCCAGTCCGACGACCTTCCAAGCGTCGCTCCGCAGAACGTCCTCTGGGCGAGGCACCAGCACGTGTTCGCAGGAATGTCGTGGGCGGAGAACAAGGAACGCTACTTTCAGTTTCTCTACTACTCGAACATCGACGAACGCGGTTTGGACTACCTGCTGAAAAACGACTTCGTCGCAAAGATCGCGCTATTTGGTTGGGGACGTCACACCGATCGTCTCAGCAGCGAGGCGACTCCTCTGAGCAAAGGTGAGATCGCGGCGGAGGTCCAAAAGTACGGAGATTATCGAAACTCGTTCAGCCTTGAGCAGGCTACAAAGCCGCTGTTGTCCTATGCCGTCATAAACAACGAGGCCGACAATGACCTCTCAAAACTGGATGAATGGTACGAGCGAGACTCCGGCGAGGTGATAGGGAAGTATACGATCTTCAGGCTCCGTCTCCGGAAGTAGGGGCAAAAAAGAGCCGCCTCGATAGAGGCGGCGTATGTATTGCTAGTGAATATAAATACTACTTAAGCGGCTAAAAGATCGTTCGAGGTTTCCGCAAAGACCCGTCTGCCGTTAAGGGCATCATCGATGATCTCGCGAACCGCCGAAGCGTCCGGATTAACTTCCATACGTGCACAGGCACGAAGGTGCCGGATAATACCCTGCGTTGCGATCTCTATAGCATCTTCGGTAAGCTTTGAGTACCGACGCGCCTGGATATGATCGATCTGCAAGATTCTGTCCTGCAATGTCATAAGTTTAGCTGCTGCCACTTTTTACTCTCCTTTTCTTTAATTACCCCTTACCAATAAAGGACCAAAGCTTCAAACGGCCGAATCCCTGGAAATTGAGGCTGAAACCTTCAAAACTCCGGCGTTGTTTAGTTGAAAAAACCGATTTCAACGTTGCAAATTAATGAGGGATACTGACCGCTAACCAACTTTGTAATGGAATTTTAACAGACAAGACTTGAGATTGTCACGAACTTTTTTTGGCGAGGTAAAAGAAAACGGCCAACTAGGTAGGCTAGCCGGCCGTTAAAATCTCGATAAATACCGGAACTATTTGCCAACAGCGTCCTTCATGGTCTTGCCAAGACGGAACTTAACGGTGGTCTTCGCCGGAATGTTGATGACCGCGCCGGTCGCGGGGTTACGTCCCTCACGTGCCTTGCGGGTGGCCTTCACGAGCTTTCCGAAGCCGGGAAGCGTGAACTCTCCATTCTTTCGTACTTCGCTGACAGCAAGTTCCGCGATAGCGTCAAACATGCCTTTTACATCCGTTTTCTTAAGTCCCGACGAATCCGCCAACGCGTTGACGATCTCCGATTGAGTCATACGAGCCATAGTTTAGTTAACCTCCAGAGTGATTTGTGAATATTAGTACTTCTTTCGTGAACTGAATTGTCTGCCAGAAAAACGCGCAGATGGAATGATCAGTGAACGACCCGCTTTATGGTCGGGGCGGCAAGATTCGAACTTGCGGCCTCACGGTCCCAAACCGTGCGCACTACCAGGCTGTGCTACGCCCCGTCACGTTTCAGCTAGGAAACGATTTCAAGTGTCGAATTTTACTGGCCAATATTTGATTGGTCAAGTTCACACCGCAATAAAATCCAGTAAATATCGAACAATTTCATTGGCGGCTCGCGCTCGGTGACTAACGCGCTGTTTCACATCATCGGTCAGCTCACCGAACGTCTCGCCATATCCATCGGGGATAAAGATGGGGTCATAGCCGAAACCGTTCGTGCCGCGCGGCGAGCTGGCGATGGTTCCCGGGCAGAGTCCCTCGACCGTCCGAATCACCTCGCCACCCGGGGCCGCAAGGGCCATTGCGCATACAAATCGGGCGCGTCGCAGCTCATCGTTGGCAGCCCCGAGCATCTCTAGGAGCATTGCGTTCTTAATGGCGTAACTCGTTTCGCTGCCGGCAAATCGGGCGGAGCGGACACCGGGCTCGCCATTGAGGGCTTCGATCTCAAGTCCGGAATCATCCGCGAGACATAGGTGACCCGTCTGGGTGGCAAACTCACTCGCCTTTAACTCGGCGTTTTCGCGAAAAGTCGTACCCGTTTCCTCGACATCTGTTATGCCTGCGAAGTCGGCCAGGCTCCTGACCTCAAGCGGTAAATCGCCAAATAACTGCCGCATTTCACGGACCTTTCCTCGATTGTTTGTCGCGAGGACTATAAGTTTGGGTGCTTTCACGGCGATCAGGTGTAAAACTTCTTTATTGCCAAATTGACCGGTTTAATTGTATAAAATATATGGCGATCGCGTTCGCCACCCGCCTCAATCTTCAGTACTTAGTGAGGAATCCCGCTTGGAATCAGTTTCGTCTCAAACTATTTTCGTAAATCCGGAGTCTATTTTCGCCGACGGGAAAGAAACACTGGTCGAATCACCGGTCATTGCCGTATTCGATCCTGTTGAGCTGTCTTTCGAACTCGGCGTATGGCTCGCGGGTATCGAGAGCTTTGTCCGTACGGGCGGCAGTATATTCGGAAGTAAGAGTGTACCGGGCGATGATCTTGCGCGGGAATGCCGTCTTACCCACGCCGCGCTGCTCAATTCAGCGAAACTCAATTTCCGACTTCGCAAGACTATCGATACCGAGAATCTCGAGGGCATTCGAACTGCTGACCTCGACAAACTCTCGCGAGTTCTTCGTGACTCCATCGTCATGAACGAATCGATCCTCGCGGCGGGAAAAGTCGACTTCGGCACGTGGCGATCATGGACGAAGACGCTCAGCGAAAAACTTGCCGCGTCGCCTGCACATCTCAAATTAGTAAAGAGCGCGAAAAGCTCCGGCGACAGATTTTTGCCGGACACGCTAAAGCAGTTGGTAGTCAAACAGTCGATCCCGTTTGCGGAGGATGTCGAACTCGAACTATTGATCCCTCAACTCGGATCGCTTCTCGGTGCGCTGAAGATCGTCGCTGTGATGCTCGATGCAGACGAACCGCTCAAGCCCTCGCTGATTATTTTTTCTCACGTCTACGAACAGACGAACGAACTCATCGGTCACATTAACAATCGGCTCGCACGCTATCCGAGTGAGGAAGCCGCTATCTTTGATTCACTCGACAGCGCTTCTTACACAGCTTCGCTCGAGCTGAAGAAAGTTTACGGTCAGGAATTGACCGGGTTAACGACGACCCGCCCTGTGCCGTCGGTCTTCTCGCGAGTTGAGACTGCATGCGAGCTCCTCAGTGAAAGTTTCCGCCAGATCCTTAGCGACTTCGCGAAAGTTCTTGATCCAAATGTCGCGGTATCGGACTTGTTCGTTGAGTTCAAAACCAAGTTCGAAGAATCGCAGG
>DATEOJ010000083.1:0-5039 GCA_035274235.1 Pyrinomonadaceae bacterium | reverse complement strand
ATTGATGTTGGCGGTCGTCTATCCCGAAGCGGGGAATATCGGCGGCGGAGGCTTCATGCTCGGGCGGCGAAAGGACGGGACGTTCTTCGCGATCGACTATCGCGAGATGGCTCCGAAAGGAGCGAGCCGCGATATGTTCGTAAAGCCCGGTGGCGAATTGATAAAGGGCGAAGGCTCTTCTGACGTCGGCTATCGCGCGTCGGGGGTACCCGGAACTCTCGCTGGATTCGATCTCGCTTTCAAGAAATATGGCTCCGGAAAAGTGCGGTGGCGAGATCTTGTCGATCCTGCCCGCCGTGTCGCGAATGATGGTTATGTGTTGACCGATCGATTGGCGAACCTTGCTCGCTCGTACCGCGAAACCCTCTCTAAATACCCCGACAGCAATCGCATCTTTCTTCGTAACGGAAATTTCTATAAAGAGGGCGAGCTGTTCAAACAACCGGAGCTCGCCGAGACGTTAGGACGTATCGCCACGCAGGGTGCGAACGAGTTCTATACGGGCCGCACCGCGCAACTGATCGCGGCCGACATGAAGGCCAACGGCGGCCTCATAACAATGGAGGACCTCGCCAACTACAAAGCAAAGGAGCGCACACCGCTTCGCGGAAACTATCGCGGTCACGAGATCGTCACGATGCCGCCGCCGAGCTCGGGCGGGATCGTGATGCTGCAAGTCCTGAACATGCTCGAAGGCTACGACGTCCGATCGCTCGGCTACAATTCGGCCGCGAAGTATCACTTACTCGCTGAATCGATGCGTCGATCGTTTGCCGACCGCGCAGAGTTCATGGCGGATCCCGACTTCGCCGATGTTCCGGTCGCGAAGCTTGTCGACAAAGAGTATGCGAAGAAGCGTCGGGCGACGATCGATCTCGCGCGTGCGACATCGAGTACGGAAATAGGTCACGGACAGGTAACCGGCAGTGAGGGAATGGAGACGACGCACTTCACGGTTGTCGATGCCGACGGCAACATCGTCACGAACACCTACACGATCAATGACCTCTACGGTTCGCGCGTCACGATAAAGGGAACGGGCGTTCTACTAAACGACGAGATGGACGACTTCGCCGCACGGCCGGGTAAGGCGAACATGTTTGGCCTGATACAAGGTGAACGAAACAAAGTCGAGCCGATGAAGCGTCCGCTGTCTTCGATGACGCCGACGATCGTCATGAGAAAAGATGGATCACCGTGGTTCGCGCTCGGAGCACGTGGTGGTCCGCGGATCATCAACGCAGTGCTGCAGTCCGTGATCAACGTTATCGATCACGATCAAAACATTCAACAGGCGATTGACTCGCCGCGCATCCACCATCAATGGTTTCCAGATGAGCTCTTATATGAGACGTACGGAATGTCGCCGGATACCTTGAATGTTCTGCGCTCTTACGGGCACAAGTTTGCGGAAAGGCCGGGTAGCATCGCCTCGGCGACTGGAATTATGATCGGCGAGGATGGTGTTCGTCTGGGTGCGATCGATTCGCGGAGTGACGGTGAGGCGATCGGTTACTGATCTTCCTTCTCGAGAAGTTTTGTTGTGTTGTCTGTGACGCTGCCGGGCTGGGGCTGAAGATCATTCGTGTCGCGCCAGGATCCCGCCGGTGACGTATAGGCGGAAGCCGGTACGGACCGTGACGGCGGCAATGCCGATCGCGATTCTACTGTACCGATCTGGGCTGGCATCATCGCACTGTCAGTCATTCCCGATTCAAACATCAACGCATAGACCGTTCTCAACAGACCGCCGACGACGCAGAGTACTACGGCTATACCAACGAGGAACGGCTCGATATTGAGCGCCAACGTCAGCATTCCCATCAACGGTGCGAGAAGTAATACGAGTAGAAAAAGAAAGACGCCTTGTTTGATCCCGCGTCGACGCGGCGAGTCGGCTTTGCCGGTCAGTCCACTCTTTTGGTTAGGGATCATGCCCTGATTAGCGACAACTTCTGCGATGCCCGACAAAAGAAATCCGCAACGCGAACAGAAACGCGTTTCGTCGGATACCTGCTGTTGACCACACTGCGGACAATGCATAACTACTCGTCCTTCTGAAGAAGCTTCGTCGTTCCTTCCGTCACACTACCCGGACGTCGTGCGAGGTCGCCTGTATCCGGCGCACGCCACGAACCTTCGGGAGGCATGTAGGATGTTGCGGGCTGAGTTTGTTGCGGGGGAAGAGCTCCCATCGGCTGGTGACCGTAGAGCGACGCCGCCTGCTGAGCGGGAAGTGACTGAGGCACCTCATATCTCTTTGGCGCGCGTTTCAGTACAGCAAGCGACAAGATAAGGAACATCATTGTCGTGAAGAGGCCGAACACCGCCGACACTCCCGCCGCGTCCTCCTCGTTAGCGATTCCAAAAAACGACGGGATAAGCATCACCCAGAAAATGAACCAGATCACACTAAAGACAATGCCGTTCTTTCGGGTGAAGATAGAGCTGAATAACGACTTCTTCTCTTTATAAAGCTCGTTGAGCTGCGGAAGAAATCCGCCATTCTGGAGCAACTCCGAAACCAGGCCCAGCTGGAAGCCGCATCGTGAGCAGAACTTGGTTTGTTCGGAAACTTGTTGCTGACCGCAACGAGGACAATGCATCGTGTATTCTCCGGCTGAAAAAGAAATCGCGAAAGACTCGAATCTTAACGAATTCTTGCACGAAAAGGTTCGCCAATGCAAAAACTTCCGCGCTCAGATGCGCGGCAGTTTCTCGTCCGAAAAGACTTGAAAGAGCGCGAATGCGCGGCCTTGATAGTGTTCGGCGCGGGAGATCGTATCGAGGAGTAGTTCGAAGATCGAACGAAGGTTCTCGGGAGCTGGAAGTTGTTTCCGGAGATCATCGTCCGACTTGAAGAACTTGAACGCGGCGACACGAGTGGCTTCAACCTCATTTAAGTATGCGGTGATCGCATCGGGCGTAGAGAGCTTCTCAGGCAGTGTCCATTCGAACGGGTCGTCCCATAGCCTTGTCGTGATGCCGCCGAATGTTTGCTCGACCGCCGCGGCCGACCGGAGCAGATACTCACCGCATGAGAACATGGCCATTGAACGATCGACTTCGCGTGGTTTTCGAAAGAGATCGGACGGATCAATTAGAGCGAGGAGATCGCACGACCGTTTGTGCAATTTGTGAAACTGTCGATCGAATGATTCGAGAAGTGCGTCCATAAGAAAAAGGCAGCAAGCATCTTAGCCTGCTGCCTCGTACTTTGTCATTCGACTATATCAACGCTTTTGGAAACGACGGTCCTTTTCGTACACGCCGAGTCCGTAGTTCTTCCCATGCCAGTTGACGCCGCTTCCGATGATTCCTTTCACCCCAACTTGAGCACCTTTTGTCGGCACTCCTTCTTCGGTGAGGATCCATATCGTGCCCGAGCCATCATCGATCTTATAGGCACCGCCTTTGTATGGGGTGCCCGGAATATTTATCCCGTAACTGTCTTTCACCGTCCCCGCGAGCACGACCTCTTTGTTCTGAAACCTTGACGGGTTAGCTTCGATATCGCCGATACTTGTCCGGTCCGGACACGCCGCGGCAAAGATCGCGACGCCGGCAATTAGCGCGGAAAGAAAAAGCCTTGCAAAGTTACTCATCCTTGTTCTCCTAATTGTTAATCGTCAACTCGGGAAGAGGTGGGCTTATTAGAGATTCAGTCTTGCCGGAATTGTTTGCCTAAAGTTTCTATTTCTGCGATTCTTGAGCTGTCGTAGTCCAGGACAGCAACCCCCTTTTTACGAAACGAGATGGACGTGGTACCGACAGCGGCATCAGCGGGCGATTTCGCATTCTCATCGAGCGTGGGTGCGGATGTCTGGCATCCGCAGAAAGACCCGAAGGCTTATGAGTGGTGGTACTTTGACGCGCTCGGCCATGGCGGTCGCGAGGCGATCGTGATCGTCTTCCTCGATAATTTCATCTACTCACCCCGATACAACCGCGAGGGCGAAGCACCTCGAAAGTATCCGGCCGTTTCTTTCACATACTTCAACGAAGGTCGACCGATCTACCGTTGCGTAACCGAGTATAACGAAGAGGATTTCTCCGCTAGTAGAGATACACCGGCGTGTCGGATCGGCGACTCTTCGTTCAAGTTCGAGAGGGCGTCGTACGGCTCGGGTTACTCGGTGACTGTTAACGCAAAGCTCTCGGGGGATCGCCGACTTGAGGCGCACTTAGAATGGTTGTCGATCGAGTCGGACTTCTCGGCCCAGGCGTTTTGTTACCAAGAGACGTCTCACTGCTGGAACATGGTCGCACCGAGATCCGACGTTACGGGAAAGATCACGGTCTCCGACCGGAAGGGGCGGACGCTCGACGTGCGAAGTTTCCGCGGCACGGGTTATCACGATCATTGTCTCGACAATCGATGGCTGGCAAAGACCGTTCGAGATTGGCACTGGGGACGTGCACACTATGCCGACTCGACGGCGGTGTTCTACAGGTATTGTGAGTTGGGTGAGCACACTCCGAGCACGAAGATGTTGGTAGTGAAGAACGGCGAGTTGCGCGAGCGGGATGTTCAGTACGAGGAACAGAACTACGTTCGCGACAAATTCGGGATCCGCTACCCGACGCGTCTGCGCCTGATCTCGGATGACAACATGCGTCTACGCGTAAAACCGATCAAGGTCATCGACTCAAGTTTTTACTATCTGAGATTTCTGAGCGAGATCACGCTGACGCTTCGCGATGGAATTCCCCGGAAGACAAGCGGCATCACTGAGTTCCTTGCACCGAAGTCGCTGAAGTATCGCTGGTTGAATTGGCTTACCGATATGCGGACCGGGAGGAACGGAAAGCCTCCTCGCCTGTAAAAAAACAATTGCCCGCGAAATACGCGAAACGACGCGAAAAAGAAAAAGAAGTTGTGCCCGCGAATCACGCTAATCAACGCAAATAAAATCCTATTCGCGAAGTTCGCGTTATTGGCGGGCAAGTTTTCTTTCCGTCCTTTCGCGAAATACGCGAAAAGACGCGAAAAAGAAAAAGAAGTTGTGCCCGCGAATCACGCTAATCAACGCAAATAA
>DATEOJ010000082.1:0-4863 GCA_035274235.1 Pyrinomonadaceae bacterium | reverse complement strand
GTGGGTCGGGTGGACGGAATAGCGGGTAAAGTAGCGGACGCCTCAGCCGTGGGTCTTGATGAAGATCGGCCCACTGTCGCGGAGAGAGCGAAGCATTAAAGACGTTGTTGTACTGAAGGACGTCATGCGTCAGCTTCAATGTTTGGTCCTGACGCGGCCCGTCGCTGCATCGGATCATCGTCTTGCAGGGGTCGTCGTGACCGCTATCCTGCGACTGAACCGCGCGACCGGTTTCGCTATACGTGTGCGCAAAGGCGAGATTGTGCGAACCCCATTCAATTATCAGAAAAAGCAGGAACGCCACCGCGAATACGCGGCGGAGCTTTTTTTTCCAACTGATCTGACAGGATATGTTCTGCACGACTGAGTAGTTTAACAATTTCATTCTACGCATGCCACGTCGAAGGGTTTCGACGATTTGTCGTTTGGCGCACGGTCAGTACAATAAGTAATGCGTTACCAATCTATGAGATGAAAACACTCTTCGTTCTGAGACACGCAAAATCAAGCTGGGATAATCCCTCCCTGGCCGACTTCGACCGGCCGTTAAATGACCGAGGCAACAACGCGGCTCCCTTTATGGGGCAGATCATGGCGGATCGCGATCTTTCACCTGAAGTGATCGTCTCGTCGCCCGCCGTACGCGCCCGCGAAACCGCCTCGTTGGTAAAGGAATCCGGAAACCTCGACGCCGAGATACGGCATGACGAACGGATCTACGAGGCCAGTCCGCAAACGCTTCTGCAGGTTGCGGGCGGAATCGACGATAGTTTTCGATCGGCAATGATCGTCGGGCACAATCCCGGCATGGAGGGATTTATTCGAGTATTGACCGGTCGGCTCGAGTCGATGCCGACGGCCGCGCTCGCAATAATCGACCTCGACATCGCCAGCTGGGCCGATATCGGTGCAGATCGAGGAATACTTCGTCAGGTGATCCGCCCCAAGGATGAGGCCAAAACAAACGCTCGGAGCGGCTAAGGCCGTTCGGCAAGCGAGGCCTGATTTAACGTTTCCGTAACAGATCCGTAATATGCGATTAACGACGGGCGGTTAGACTCTTCGGCGAACAGGCAAAATATGCAGCAAAATATACTGATCGTCGAAGACGATGCCGACATTGCCGAAGGACTTCATTACAACTTAAAACGCGAGGGATTCCGCGCAACCGTAGCCGAGTCTGCAGAGAAAGGGCTACGGATCGCACTCGACGAACGGACATCGCCGTCGTTGATCCTTCTCGATCTGATGTTACCCGGAATGAGCGGCATGGAACTGTGCCGTCGACTCCGTCGTGAGCCGCTCACCGAAAACACACCGGTCATCATGCTCACCGCCAAAGCGGCCGAGGCTGAGAAGATCGCGGGTCTTGATGTTGGTGCGGACGACTACATCGTAAAGCCCTTCTCCGTTAAGGAAGTCATCGCGCGTGTTCGAGCGGTTCTTCGACGAGCCGAAAAAGAATCGGCGCCGAAATACGAGGATCCGCGGATGTCGATCGACTTCGACGACATGCGCGTCGTCTGTGACGGTGAGAGCATTCGACTCACTCGAAAAGAGTTTGCCCTTCTCGAATACCTCATCAAGAACTCCGGACGTGTAGCGACACGACAGCAATTGCTCGATAATGTCTGGGGCTATAGTTACTTCGGCGATACGCGAACACTCGATGTGCATATTCGCCGCCTGCGACAAAAGATGAACGAATGCGGGATGTGCGTTGAGACCGTCGTAGGTGTCGGTTACCGTTTCGTTGGATTTAAATGAACTCTACACAGTCCCCGCCTGCGGTGAATCGATCAAGCGACAACAGCGGTCCTCAGGATGTATTGAACGGGATACTTAGCGCCTCGCGTGAAGGGATGCTGATCGTCGATTCGTCGATGCGGATCACCGCTGCCAATGATCCCGCACACGATGTGTTTGGAAGGCGCGGTCAACCGCTCGTCGGGCGTCGTCTAACCGAGGTCGTTCGCGAACCCCATCTACATCAAGCTTTTCAACAAGCGGTCACCGAGAGTGCCCCTACAGACCTAAAACTCGAGCTTCCAAGCGGAGTCGAGCGACGGAGTTTTGACGTTCACGTCGCACCGATACAACTCGGCGGCGTCTGCCAGGCGATCGGGGTCTTCTACGACATAAGCAAACTCGAGCGACTCGAACGAGTTCGTCAGGAATTCCTCTCCAACATTTCGCACGAGCTCCGCACGCCGCTTACTTCAATACTGGCGTACGTCGAAACGCTTGAAGATAGTGCAATCGACGATCCCGATAACAATCGTCGGTTCCTAGCCGTGATCCGACGCAACGCCGAGCGCATGCACGGACTCATCGCTGACATCGCGGAGCTTTCCCAGATCGAGAGCGGGAACGTTTCGCTTGATGCCCGCGAACTCCATCTCTCGGCGCTCGTCGATGAGATCTTCGCGGCGGTATCGTCTAAGGCGTCGGGAAAGGACGTCGTACTGGTCAACGATGTCCCGGTCGAGAGTCGTGTGAGAGCGGATTTGATGCGTCTCGAGCAGATGATCACCAACCTAGTCGACAACGCGATCAAGTTCAATCGACCTGGCGGCACAGTCACGGTCGCGGTTGCGGTCGGAAGCAATGACGGAAGCGACCTCGTCTCGGTCGCTGACACCGGCGAAGGGATCATGTCGGAGAACCTTCACCGCATATTCGAACGGTTTTATCGCATTGATCGCGGCCGCACGAGGGATGTCGGGGGCACGGGTCTCGGACTCGCGATCGTGAAACACCTCGCTCGACTTCACGGCGGCGAGGTCTCGGTAAACTCCGTGCTCGGTCAGGGAACCACGTTCACAATTGAGCTTCCGCGTGACTAACCCGCCAGGGGCGTCCGGGAATTTTATTGCCTGACGTCCGCAACAGCGTGTTATAATACCGTCCTAAATAACGACAATTGAACGGCCCAGACCACACGGGTTCGGGGTTTTGTTCAACTAGGCTTCCGCGGGGGATCTGACGGAGGAGCAAACATGGAACTGAGCATCGGACAGAAGGTCTCTTATCCTAGCCAGGGTGTTTGTTTAGTCGAGACGATTGGAAAGAAGATCATCGGAGAGACGTCGATTAAGTTCTATGCGCTCCGCGTCTTAAGTGACAACTCTGTGATCTTTGTACCAATGGCCAACGCGGAAAGTGTCGGCATTCGCCCCATCATTAGTCCAATCCAGTGCGATTCGCTCATCGACAAACTGTCGACCGATTTTGAAGAGATCTCATGCGACTGGAAGACCCGTTCGAGGGGTTTTACTGAGCAGCTTCAATCGGGCGATGTCTTCGAAGCGGCCGATGTTTTGAAGAAACTCACATTTCTGAGTCACGAGAAGAAGCTCTCATTCCGGGAGCAGACGCTACTCGAAAAGTCGAAGTTTCTAATTGTCTCGGAGATCATAAACTCCAACTCGGCTGATGAAGACGCGCTCCGTGCGGAGATCGATCGGTTGGTAGAGATCGCGTGTGGGAAGCATCTGCGCACACAGCCGCGGGTCTTGACCGCTACGGTCCACTAAAGGGCCGTTGGGCTGAGATAAATTAGCCGCAGATTACGCAGATAGCGCAGATCAACCCTTGCAAGGGATCTGCGCTATCTGCGTAATCTGCGGCTAAATATCTTTGCGACTCGGACTCTAGCCCTTTACGTAGGACGCTCGTACGACGGTCTTGATATTTCCTCGCACGTGAAAGTCGCCCTCGAGCTCGACCTTAAGCGGATCACATGCCTCGACGAAGTCTTCAAGCAGTAGATTGATGACGTGTTCGTGAAAAATCTTCACTCCGCGGAATGAATTGATATATAACTTCAGACTCTTCAGCTCGATACACCGCTCGTTCGGGACGTATTTCAGGCGAATGATCGCAAAGTCGGGGAAATCGGAGAACGGGCAGATCGCGGTAAACTCCGGCATCTCGAATTCAACCCAGATCTCCTTGCCGACAAACTCGTACGCGAACGTATCGAGTTTGTAGAGGTTCATCTCCTCACGCGGCGTCGGCCTGATATCCAGGTTTTGTAAATTCTCCGGCTGGAGCTGTACTTGTTTTGACATAACTTCTTCTTGCAAATTTCTGAGCTGTGCCGAGGTCACGGATGTCGTGTTCCTTCAGACCTTCGAGCAAATTGATAAAGACCTTCGCGGTCGCCAGTGCATCGGCGTTCGCGCGATGGTGATTAATCAGCTCGACGTTGTAATGCGCGGCCAACGTTTTCAGCTTGTGGTTATCGATATCGGGCAGAAGCTTTCGCGAAAGCTGAACCGTGCACAGCGAAGGATTCGCTACACGATAATCCTCGTAAACGCGCCCAACCTCGTGATCCAGGAAACGCAGGTCAAATCCCGCGTTGTGTGCGACGAGAACCGAATCCCCGATGAACTCAAGCAAGTCTGCCGCGACCTCTTCAAACTTCGGCGCCGTGCGTACCATCTCATCACTGATGCCCGTGAGCATCGTGATAAACAGCGGTATGGGCATCTCCGGATTGATAAGAGAGTGAAACTCGCCAACGATCTCTCCATTTAGAACACGATACGCCCCGACCTCGGTCACGCGACACGGCGGAGTCTTCGCCCCCGTAGTTTCAAAATCGAAAACGACAAATCCAGTCGCGGCTAGATCGATCGCGTCGTGATTCGGCTCGGCCAGTGAAACAATGTGGCCGGTGATCGACAGACGCGGATCTTTCGCGACGACATCCGCGATCAGCAGGCACGCAAGCGAGTCATCGACGTTTCGGATGCTCATGACATACTCGACAACATCGATCGCCGACGAGCTACCGCCGACAGATGCGAGAAAGTCGATCGTCGTGTTCACCAGGAATGACTCGGATATGAGGTT
>DATEOJ010000081.1:0-6111 GCA_035274235.1 Pyrinomonadaceae bacterium | reverse complement strand
GCGATGTTTTTGCCGACCGCCGGTGCGAGCGGGTTAGCGAGTCCTTCGCCGAAATACTTGATCAGCGGAATAAGGATCAGATACGAAAGAATTCCGCCGCCGAGCATGATCGCAGATATGTACGGACCGATGATATAACCGACGCCGAGAAGTGCCGGGTTGTTCTCGAGATGGATCGACCCGCCTTTGAGGACATTGTCGGGAAGATCCTTCCCGGGCTCGGGATTCCATGCGCTGAAGACGTCCATCACGGACTTGTATAGAAAGCCGAGTCCGAATCCCGCCGCAATTATTTTTCCGCGATGAAGAACTTCCTCATCGGACGCAGCATCGCTGCCCGCCTGGTGTGCGGCTTCGCGCGATTCCTTCGACGCACCCGCGATAAGGACCTGGGCACACGCAGTTCCTTCGGGATACTTAAGAATTCCGTGCTGCTCTTTTATCAGCGCCCGACGCAGCGGGATCATCATCAAGATACCGAGCAGTCCGCCGAGGATCGCGACAAGCGTCACACGCCAAATATCTAGGTCGAAACCAAGTATGAGGATCGCCGGCATCGTTACTCCGACACCAAATGCGATCGACTCGCCGGCCGAACCCGCGGTCTGCATCATGTTCGATTCGAGGATCGTCGCATCGCGAGCCCCCATCTTCGATAGAAGTCGGAAGAGAGTGATCGCAATAACAGCTACGGGTATCGAAGCCGAAACCGTCAGACCGGTCTTGAGCACGAGGTAAAGCGACGATGCTCCGAATAGAATGCCGAGCAGTGTTCCGACGATAAGCGGGAACGCCGTTAACTCGCGTAAGTTGGTCACGCTCGCAGGAATATACGGGCGGAAATTCTCAAGAAATGGATTCTTCATCCCTAAAGATGCCTCCTGGTTGTTTCAGTTCATCGCTGGCTCGGGGCTGAGGGCGACGTTAAGTCTTACGATGCAGATAATACGGGAAAGTTCTGCAATGGAATGTACATTGATGGGGTGAAAAAGGCAAAAACGGCTTGAGGTTCGGGGTGGTTAACGGTAATGGCCGCAGATTGCGAAACCCGGACGACTCGGGACGGTAATGGTAGTTAGCCGCAGATTGCGCAGATCACGCAGATTTATTTTTAGTAGCACTCTGTGTGTTCGGGTCGGTGTGCTCTGTGGTTTCGACGGTTTAAGAACCACGGAACACACCGAACAATTAGGAACGCCACTGAAAATAAAATCTGCGTGATCTGCGTAATCTGCGGCTAACCGCGGTGGCTACGGAGTCAACGCAGCTTTTGCTAGACTTGCAGCAACTTCTTTGGAGCTCCACTAAAAAATGAACACTGTCTCTGCGTCTCTCCGTCTCTTCGGTTTAATTCTGCTGACGGCAATCACTCTGGCAGCTCAGGTCCCGGCACCTAAGGACACGCTTGGCTTCACACCCGGCGACGACCGCAAGCTTGCGAGTTGGGCGAGCATTGTCGACTACTTCAAGAAGCTCGATGCCGCGAGCGATCGGGTGATGTTTGACGAGATCGGCAAGACGACGATGGGCGCGCCGTTTGTCTATGCGACGATATCGAGCGCGGAGAATCTCAAGAACCTTGAGAAGTACAAAGAGATCAACGCGAAGCTTGCCGATCCTCGGAAACTAGGGGCGACAAACCTCAGTTTGTCCGACAAGAAAGCGAGAGACCTCGTCGCCCAGGGAAAAACGATCGTCCTCATCACCTGCGGCATTCACTCAACCGAGGTTGGTTCGACGCTCTCGTCGATGCTCATTGCGCATCAGCTTGCGTCTTCAACGCACGCGGACATTAAGAAGATCCTCGACAACACGATCATCCTTCTCGTCCCATCGCTCAATCCCGATGGCGTCGACATCGTTAAGAACTGGTACGACAAGACGCTCGGCACGCCGTACGAAGGAACTGATCCGCCGGAGCTTTATCACAAGTACGTCGGCCACGATAACAACCGCGACTGGTACGCGTTCACGCAAGTCGAGACGCAGTTGACCGTCGACAAGATCCACAACGTCTGGCACCCGCAGATCGTCCATGACATTCATCAGCAGGGCGCACGCGGCTCGCGACTTTTTCTGCCGCCGTATATGCAACCGGTCGAACCGAATGTCCCGAAGCAGATCGTCGAGGGCTACACCGAACTCGGCAACTACATGGCGAAGACGCTTCGCACGATCGGCTATCAAGGAATCACGACCAACTCGACATACGACGCATGGACACCCGCACGCGCTTACTCGCACTACCACGGCGGCGTGCGCATTTTGAGCGAGACTGCGTCCGCGAAGATTGCTACGCCGATCACCGTGAAGTTCGACGAACTGCGCGTTCCGTCCGACGACGGTTACGACCCGAAAGTCGAGTCCGCGAACTTCGGTCCGCTTTGGAAAGGCGGCGAGTGGAAGCTCTCGAACATCACCGACTACATGACGACCGCGGCGTTCGCATTGATGAATCACGCTGCGGACAATCGAGAGAAATGGTTGTCGAGATTTTATGAGATCGGAAAGGATGCGGTGAGGCCGAGGAAACTAGGCGAACTTCAGGCATATATTATCGACCCGAAGGATAACGGTAAGTACTGGGAAGTCTTTTCTAAGCTCCGCCGCGCGGGCGTCGAAATAACTAACGTTGGTAGCTTTGAAGTCGATGGACAAACGTACCCGAACTTCACACCCGTCATTCTAGCGAGCCAGCCTTACTTTGGATTCGCTAGTGCACTTCTCGATTTGCAGCTATACCCCCACCTGCTTGATACACACGGTAATCCGATTCCGCCTTATGATGTGACGGCTCATAATCTCGCCTTGCTGCAAGGTTTGACACGGATTCGCACGATGCGAACAGCGTTTAAATTCCCAGTCGCGCCTTCTCCGTCGACGTCGGGTTCAGGAAGCGGTAGGGGATATGGCACGACAAGAGAACCCGACGTTTACCTTTACAAATCTCATCAGGCGTCAATGGATGAAGGATGGACTCGATGGATTCTCGAGAGGTACGGTTACGAGGTGTCCGACGCAATGGGTCAAGCGTTCAAGTTCCGCAATGCCGGCAGTGTTGAGCTGCAAAGCGCATCTCTGTCGGCTCGAACAATTATTTTCCCCGACCAGTCGCCCGCTTCAATCCTCAACGGCTACGCAAAAGGCTCGATGCCGGATGAGTATGTTGGAGGTGTTGGAAAAGAAGGCGTCGAGAACCTCAAGAAGTTCGTCGAGAACGGTGGGACACTTGTTTTCTTGAATCGCTCGTCGAGCTTCGCGATCGAACAATTCAAGCTGCCGGTGAAAGATGTAACTGCCGGCGTGGCTCGAAAAGACTTTTACATCCCGGGTTCGATCCTTCGCACCGAGCTCGACACCACGCACCCGATCGCAAGGACAATGCCGAAGGAGTCGATCGCATGGTTTGAGAATTCGCCAGCCTTCGAACTGTTGCCGGTATCAACAAATTCGACGGACGGAAATCCGCAGTCCGCAATCCGCAATCCGCAATCGAAAGTCATCGCCTCATATCCGAAAGATCCGAAACAGATCCTCCTCTCCGGCTGGGCACTCGGTGCCGAACGCATCGCCGGCAAGGCAGCGTTGGTCGAGTTCACGATCGGTAAAGGAAAGATCATCCTCTTCGGCTTCCGACCGCAATACCGCGGACAATCGCTGGCGACGTTCCCGTTGCTGTTCAACGCTATCGCGCAGTGAACTAGCTAAAATGACGTGTAGCAGGCGCAGTTAGCCGCAGATTACGCAGATGACGCAGATTTATCTTAGTGTGATTTCGTGTGAATTAGTGGTTCCAGTCCGCCGCAACTAACTGGAACCACTAACTCACACGAAATCACACTAAAAGAATCTGTGTTATCTGCGTCATCTGCGGTTAACTGCGCCGGCCGCTTCGTCCGCATTCTGCATTCACAACGTTTCGTTGTATGCTGTCTCCACACATTTCCTAGACCCCGGAGAAAAATGCGCGTATGAGTTTCGATCTGCTCACTATCTTTCTAATTATCGGAGGGATCGGTTTTGCGTTTCTGCTTATCTCGCTGGTAGTTGGTGACATCTTCGAGATGTTCGGCGGCACTCCGGATATCGGCGTCGACTCGAATGTAGACTTCGGATTTCTCGACAGCCGTGTGCTCGCCGTCCTCATAACCGCGTTCGGAGGTTTTGGAGCGATCGGCGTTCAGATGGGTTTGGGCGCGGTTGTCAGTTCGCTTATCGGGCTGTTGGGTGGCGTCGTCTTTGCGGTCGTCGTTTCCCTCTTTGGCAAATTCCTCGTCGGGCAGCAAGCATCTAGTACGGTCACCGACGAAACTTTGCTCGGCCGCTCCGCGCAGGTAACGGTCGCGATCAAGCCCGGGATGGTTGGACAGATCACGTGTCGCGTTGGCGACGAACGGGTCGAGAGGATCGCCCGCTCGAGAGACGGAACCGAGATCGCAGCCGGCGCACTTGTAAAGGTAGATTCGATCGTCGGCGACGCCGTGATTGTCTCGCCGGAAGGCACGGCTCTGTATGACAGGTGAAGTGTCGGGACGGTTAGGGGGATTTAGCCGCAGATTACGCAGATGACGCAGATTAACTTAGATCAGCTTGATCTCGCGGAAACCAGGTCTTCTGTTAGTACGAAGAATAAATCCCATATTCATCTGCGTCATCTGCGTAATCTGCGGCTAACCGCCGTCACACAGAAGAATTTCTATTGAGGTAATACATGTTCGAGCTTTCCACACTCCTTATTCCTGTAATTATCGTCATCATCGTCATCGCTGCGCTTATCGCGTTGATGTTGATCAGCCGCAACTACATCAAGGTCTCGCCGAACCAGGCGGCCGTGATCTCTGGCCGGAAGCGAAAACTCGCCGATGGCACGATCGCCGGTTACCGCCTAGTGCGCGGCGGAGCGACACTCGTCTTTCCGTTTCTCGAGAAGGTCGAGTATCTCGATCTCAACGTCATCACCGTCCCACTCGCGACATCCCGAGCGTACACGGTGCAAGGCGTACCGGTTTCGGTGAAGGCGGTCGCAAACATCAAGATCAAAGGTGACGACGCGAGCCTTCGCGCGGCGGCCGAAAGATTTCTCGGAATGCCCGTCGACCAGTTTCATCAACTCGTCTTCCAGACGCTTGAAGGTCACCTCCGCGCGATCCTCGGCACGCTGACCGTCGAAGAGATCAACAACGACCGCCAAAGCTTCGCCCTCAAACTGACCACCGAGGCGGCGGGCGATCTCGAGAAGATGGGTATCGGTTTGGACGCGCTGACGATCCAGGAGATCTCGGACGAAGAAGGTTACCTCGATGCTCTCGGCAAACGCCGCACGGCCGAAGTAAAACGCGACGCCGAGATCGGTCAGGCCGAAGCGAATCGCGACTCGAAGATCAAAGCGTCGCTCGCGTTGCAGGAAGGCGAGAAGGTCCGGCTCGAGACCGAGGCGCAGATCGCACAGTCGCAACGCGCGACCGAGATACAGAAGGCGCAGGTACAGGCTGAGATCGAGGGCGAACGTGCGAAGGCGAACCAGGCCGGTCCGCTTGCCGATGCGAAAGCTCAGCAGCAGGTGACGGTCGAAGAGGTTCGTGTCGAGAAGGTCCGCACGCAGGAAATGATCTCGGTTCAGGAGCAGGAAGTCCTGCGTAAGGAAAAGGAACTCGAGGCGACTGTGGTCAAACAAGCCGAGGCCGACCGACGTGCCGCGGTTCTCCGTGCACAAGGTCTGCAGGAAGCGCAGATCCTCGAGGCAGAAGGTCGCAAACAGGCGTTGATTGCGACGGCTGAGGCCGAAGCACAAAAACTGCAACGTGAAGGTCAGGGTCGTGCGACGGCGATCGAGGCGGAAGGTAAGGCAGAAGCTGAAAAGATCCGTGCCGTTGGTTTGGCGGAAGCTGAAAAACTTCAGGCGACCGGGCTTGCGCAAGCAAAGTCGATCGAGGCACAAGGTCTCGCCGAAGCCGCCGCCATCAAGGAAAAGGCCGCCGCGTGGCGCGAGTTCAACGATGCGGCGCGTCTGCAGACGATCCTAGAAAAACTTCCGGCGATCATCGAATCATCCGCCCCAGTCTTCCAAGCTGTCGCGGAGCCGCTTGGAAAGATCGACAAGGTGGTGATGAT
>DATEOJ010000080.1:0-3650 GCA_035274235.1 Pyrinomonadaceae bacterium | reverse complement strand
GAATCTTTCTTGATAACCAAGGTCGGAACGTTGATCTGCTTGTTCGCAGGAATTGCCGATTTGTCGCCGCCGAGGATCTGCGCCATGAGCTTCACCGATTGGTAGCCGAATTCATACGGCTGTTGGACGACGGTTGCGAAGATCGCTCCGTCCTTCACACCTGCGAGCGTCTCGTCTTCTTCATCAAAACAAATGATCTTCACCTGTCCGACCTTGCCGGCGTCCTTCACCGCATTGAGAATCGCGGGGCCGTTGTAACTCCAGAGTCCAACCATCGCGGCAATGTCGGAATATTTCACCAACGTATCAGCAGCGTTCGTCTTTGCACGAGCACGATCCGTGTCGTCGGTACGAAGATCGACGATCTCCACATTCGAGCCCTTAAGCGCTTCTTTCAGACCCTGATAACGTTCGGCAGCATTTCGAGCATCGCTCTTTCCGACGAAGACCATGATCTTTCCGCCGTTCGGCAATGCTTCTTTGACGAGTTCACCGGCTTGACGTCCGGCGGCTACGTTGTCCGTTCCGATATAAAGTGCGCGGTCACTCGACGGAGCGTCAGAATCCTGCGTGATGACGAGAGCCTTCTTCGCCGTATCGTTTATCAACTGTGTCTGGTTGTCCGGATCGACTGGACTGATCGCGATGCCGTTCACACCAACCGAGACCAAGTCGTCCACGATCCTTTTCTGCTCATCCGCTGCGCCGCTGCCAGGCATTTTGAAATCAACCGTTACTTCGTTTAGTTCGGCGTCGGCTTTCTCCACTCCCTTTCGCGCGATCGTCCAGTAGTCCGACGCGTTGTTCGTCACGAACGCAAGTTTGAAACTCTTGCTGCTCGAAGTAGCGTTCCCATTCGCTGCATGGGTGTTGGAGGTGGTGTTATTTGCCGGCGGGGTGCATGAAAGACCCAACGATACGAAGATGAGGAGCAGCGAACCAAGGCAGATTTTTTTGATCATAGTATTCTCCAGTCCGGTTAACCCTTGAGGTAAGAAGACATGTGGTTAACCGGTTTTTCTCGGGCCAGCGGTTTCGAACGAAACGTGATCCCGAAATGTCGTTAAATTAAAAGAATGCTTGCGTTATCGGTATTCAGAATATACCCGTTAACAAGCTATTCGGCAACTTTCAGCGTCTCACGATTCGCACGTAAAATGATCGAACCGAACAGACTACAACCCGGCGAAGATCCCTCGAAAATATACGAGCGATGGCGTGTTTCGTCCGTCAGTCGCGCGATCAGTTCGTCGATCGCATGGCGGTTGCCGCGACTTGCAAGTACGACCACCGTCCCTCCGCTCCCGCCGCCGGTGATCCGCGCGCCAAACAGACCCTTATCGCGCATTTCGCGGACGAGTTCCACGATGCGATCCGTTCGCGTTTCCGTGAGTCCGCATGCCGTGTAACCCGCGTGCGACGCGAACATGAGTTCCCCTAGTTCGATCAGCCGCCGCTCGTCGATTGTGCCTACTAGCAACTCGGCAAAACGCTTGACGCGCCAGTTCTCATAGATAGCGTGCTCGGTCGGAGCCTTTATCGCGTATGTTTTGCTCGGATCGATCGAGGTAACGGTGTCAGTCGTGCCGCGATACTTTGCAAGAAAACTCCCGCCGGTCATCGAGTATGGCATCTGGTCTTGAAACTCTACTTCGTACTCATCGGGACAAACGTTCGAAAGATATCCACGCCAGTGCTTGTCCTCGATCTCCACAACGCCGTGACCGATTTCGCGAACGGCTAAGGCGGCAAGCTCGGCAATGATCCGGTATCCCATGAACGCGCCGACGCGGACCGACGAATAATCCGAACCCGAGACCGCATGTCGGACGCCCGAGTCGATTCCCCAGAATTCGACCTCGTCGGGAATCTCGAGTGTTCCTTGAATCTCTGCCGGTTGGCAAAGGATCTTCGTCAGCTTTCCCTCTTCGCCGCAGTGTGTTGAGATCTGATCCATCACACCGCATGCTGCACCGACAATGTGGTTCTCAACTTTCTGACAGAGAAGTGCGAGATCCCGCGGCTCGATCTTGATGCCGTAGGCAGAGCAGACAGCCTGCATCACCGAGACTTCGAGAGCTGCAGACGAGCTCACACCTTTTCCGATCGGCACACGCGACGCGACAAGTACCTTTGCACCCGCATCAAAACGAACTCCGAGTTCCTTACTTAGAACGAAGAAGACTCCGCCAATGTAACTTGCCCAGGCCCCGCCATCTTGTTTTGCAAAGAAATCTCTTGCCGAAGCCAGATCGAGCGGTTCACCATCACGAACGAGATCGTCCAGCTTCATGCTGAATGCAAAGGTTCGATCATCGTCGTCCTTAAGACTCGCGATCTCGATCATATCGCTTCCGTTCCGCTGGATCGCCGCAAACGTGCCTTCGGCGATCGGCAGTTCAAGCATCAGCGAGCCGGAATAATCCGCAATGCCGCCCATGACGTCGAGCCGACCCGGCGCACGTGCAACGAGAACGTCCCGAACGGTTTCGAAGAACGACCGCGCGTTCACCTTCTCAACGAACCAATCGAGGTCGCTGACTTTCTGTGAGTTTTGTTCGACGATCGTAAACACAATCTAAATAAGACCGCGCGAATCCAGTGCTTCATTCAGAGCGGGTTCGATCTGTTGCCTGATCTGCCGATTCGCATAACCGATCCAAGCTACATCGGATTCGACCTTGAGCGGGGCATCGAGCGTTTGACCGTCGACACCCGTGATCTCAACTCCCAACTCGCGCGCGATCAGCTCGGTGCAGAGATCGTACGGATGACAGCATATGTTTAGGTCAAAACCGCGATCAGCCATAACGTTGAGCATCAGCGGACGGAGGTCTGCTACAAACCGATCATGACCGGCCATCAGTTCGTAAAGCTGTCCGCCAGTGGAAATGTACTGATCTTCGAAACACTGAGCCTTTCCCCCGCGAGGCTTACCAAGCACCGCACGGACGACATCGTCGTCGATCGCTGCCAACACATCACGAGCACCCGGAAAAAATCTAGCCAGCATCGCGAAACCCTGGTCGATCGAATGCGCCTTCGAAGGTCGCAAGTCCAAGGGACCCGATTGACCGGTCAGCCGGTCGAATCGCTCGGCTTGAGCTCCGTTTCCCTGTAGAGCCCAGATCGAGTCAGAGAGATGCTGCTTCACGAGCGGTATTTCAGTTTGGATCGCGAACTGAATGTCGCGAAGTGATGTTTCGTTTCCGCGGTTTGGAGCGACTCCGGTAAGTATCCACGCGGAGCGCTTCTGGTACATGAGCCCGCGTGTACCGTCGATCGGGTCAACAATAATTCGCCACACCGCATCCGCTTCATTAGCTGTCCGCGGGAGCACGAGTTTTCCCTCCTCGATGCCTTCCGCAATCAGAACTATCGGAACCTTTGACGCGATCTCTCTTTCAAAAAACTCGATGAGCGTCGCTTCGCTAACGCGGTCGATCGAGAAGATCGTGTCGCCCTCAGCGTCGGCTACGACCTTGGACAACTGATCGACGGATGCGCGTTCGCACGCGGTAACGACCGTCTCTCGCACTATCGCGTGGAGACGCTTTATCGGATCGATCAGCGAGCGGATGTCGTTCAAGATCTGCCCTCCGTTTTGTAATGAACGTCCGACATCGAACGCAATTCGGCAGCCTTGTCTT
>DATEOJ010000079.1:0-15024 GCA_035274235.1 Pyrinomonadaceae bacterium | reverse complement strand
CCCTCCTTCGTAATTCGCGCAGTCCCAAACATTCCCGAGCGAAGTGCGTTGTCGCTGTTCTCGATCGATGCCTCGACAACCGTCGATCGTGAGCTCGGGTCGACCGCTGGATTGATCGCCGTCACCGTGCCGGCGAAGTTTCGATCTTTGTAAGCATCGACCTGAATCGAAACGCCACGTCCGACAACTACCGATGGAACGTCTGATTCCGCGACCTGTATCTGGATCTTGATCGGGTTCGATCTGAGCAACGTCGCAACGATAGAAGCCGAGGAGACATACTCCCCGACCGCGACCGGTCGCGAACTAACAAACCCGGAGAACGGTGCTCGAACGACGGTGTCGGCCAATGCCTGTTGTGCGGTTCCAACTTCGGTCCGCGCCGCTTCAACCGATGCCTGTGCGCTCGCGATCGCCTGATTGCTCTGACGCGCCGTATTGACCGCTGCTTCAAGTTGCTCGCGTGCACTGTTGACACGCGTCACTGCCGTGTCTCTCGTAGTCCGGTATTGCTCATACGTCGCCATCGCCACGTCGCCCGTCTTCACGAGGTCGCGATAACGTTCTTCATTCGCCTGAGCCTGACGCAGCTCCGCCTCGGCCTGTTCATAGGCGGCACCGGCAGCGCGCACTTCGGGTATTCGCGACGCATTGAATCTGCCGTTCGGTTCGAGACCAAGGCGTGCCTCGGCCTGTCGGACCGACGCAATCTCTTGCTTCACACGAGCTTCCGCGGCGGCAAGTTGTCGACGAGCATCACTGTCATCGACCTTGATGATCACAGCCCCCTGCGAAACGAAGTCGCCGACATTGACCGAGACGTTTGCCACTTTGCCCGCAACTTTGGGCGCGACATCCGAGACCTCGTCCGCGATCAAGCTACCGGTCGCCTGAATGTAGGCGGGTACGTTGCGAGCCTCGACCTTCGCCGTCGTTATCGCGACAGGCGGCGTCTCGTTCTCAGCATTTGAATTTCCGCGCCTGTCAGCCGCTCGGTCGCCCGAGCAAGAAGAAGTTATTAGCGCCGTAAAAAGGAGGCCGACCGTTATCCGGTTAAGGGATACGGCCCGCATTAAAAGGTGTCGAACCATACGAATAGTTTAAGATGACAATTTTAACTTAGTTGTTTTGGGCGACTAAAACGCGGTGTGTAAAATTTTGTAAGCAAAAGGGTTTTCCGAATACAGCCGTCGGAAGGGTCGGCGCCGTTGCAGAGTATGCAGCGCCTCTTATAAAGTTTAGGTAAGCAGTTACTTAGAGGAGCTATTGATGATCCAGGAGATTTCGGCAACCGACCTGAAGCGTCGGATTGATGCGGGTGACGATATTCAACTTATAGACGTGCGACAGCCCGAGGAATGGGCTTTCGCAAAGATCGAGGGTGCCAAGCTCATCCCGCTGGGCGAACTCCTCAACCGTATGGGCGAGCTCGATGAGAAGCGCGAAACGGTTCTGCAATGCAAAAGTGGGATGCGTAGCGCGAGAGGCGTAGAGGCACTTCAGCGTGCGGGTTTCAAAGGGGAGTTGAAGAATTTGAAAGGTGGAATTACCGCCTGGTCGAACGAAGTCGATCCGAAAGTGCCGAAGTACTAGTTGCGTTTCGGAAGGGTCATCGTCTCACCTTCAGAGTTAACCTCCAGATGACGAGTCGTAGAGTCGGTCACGCTGGGCGGCACTAAGTCGCCGGTCTTGTAGCGCGATTCGGCAGAAACAAAATGCGTCTGCTGGGGCGGCAGGGCAGCATTGGGCGCGGCTGTAGGCAAAACGTTTCCAACTTCCGCTGAAAATTGCGCGCGGCCCTGTTCAAATCTCCGAACCTGGATAAACTGCGCGATACCGCCTCCGACAAACATAAACGCGGGCACGAGCATCCAGAACCACCATCCACCACCTTTGCCTGTAACGGCAAGGGCGATCGCAATACCCACGAACGCGAGGCCCATAAAGAATTTCGTCGCGGCGCTCTCGAGCGTGATCGGTTTGCCCTTGCTATTCCGACAGCCTTTCTCAATTTGCAGCCGACCTGTAAGCACGTCGGATACATTACCAAGGTCGGTGCCGCAACTCCGGCAAAACTTACCCGACTCCGGATTTTGAATTCCGCATTTTGGACAAAACATAATTCCCTACTCTTTTATTGATCGCTGCCGTCTGGCTTCGAACAGAATTACGCCCGCGGCGACCGATACGTTCAGTGAATCTATTTTTCCATACATCGGTATTTTCACCAATGTATCGCAGTTCTCCGCGACCAACCGGTGAAGGCCACTTCCCTCTGCTCCGAGCACAAGGGCCGAAGGCTGGGTCCAATCCCAATCGGTGTGCGATGTCTTTGCGTCGCCGCTCGCACCCACAACCCAAATGTTCCGCTCTTTTAGATCCTCGATCATTCGGTTGAGATTTGCGACCTTCGCGACTTTCACGTGCTCGATGGCTCCTGCCGACGACTTCGCCACGGTGTCGGTTAACCCAACCGCACGCCGTTCCGGAATTATCACGCCATCCGCTCCGGCACATTCGACGCTGCGAAGTATAGCCCCGAGATTTCGCGGGTCTTCAACACCGTCAAGTAGAACGATCAGTGCAGGTTGATCAGTAGCCGCGTCAAGGATCTCGTCGACCTCAACATAGTCCGCCGCCGCGCTGAACGCGACGATGCCTTGATGGTTCGCGTTAGAGGTAAGCTTATCCAGCTTGTCGCGTTGGATCCGATCCAGGCGAATTCCATGTTCGCGTGCAAGGTCGAAGACTTCCTGAAGACGATGTTCACGCACGCCATCGGCGACAATTATCCGATCGATGCGTCGTGAGCGTGCACGTAGCAACTCGAGAACCGGCAACACGCCGAACGTCGCGTTGTCATTCGCCGCTCGGACCGGCTCTTCCTGTCGCGGACGACGGTCTCGTCGGATCTCCTGCGGGGGAGCCGCGTCATGACGGCGCGATGATCGAAACCCTTTCGGCGGAGCCTCGTCTTGACGGCGCGTTGACCGAAACTCCTTCGGCGGAGGTTCGTCGTGACGGCGGGCTGGTCGAAACTTTCTGGTCATAAAAGGTGCCACTGCAGACGCGAATACTTATTGACCTGCGACATGTTGCTGCTCGTCCTCAAGCTCGACAGGTCCTTCCGGGCAAAACCCGATCGTTGAAAGCCGAACGCTTCGCGTCGATGTTCGCTCGGCCAGATCGTTTCGAGCAAAGAGCGAACGTCCTTATAGTCGTCAACGAACTTCGCTCCAGGCGCCAACGCGGTCAACTTCGAAACCAAATTCTCAAGGTTCTCGCCGGCAATCATCGACTTTTCGTCGCCAAGACATGAGAAGTCGAAACCACTCGATGGTATCCGCCAACCGATCGCATTTTGGCGCGAGTAAACGTCGATAAAAGATCGGTCCTGTGATGTGTGACTCTCGCTCAGGGTCTTCGTAGAGCCGCGCTTTCGTTGCTCCATCGCCTCGGTCCGCGACTCGTATGCGATGCCGGTGACGATCAGCGCGATTTCGTCTCGGTGAAGGACGACGTTTTCGTCGCTGTTGAAGTTGGTAAGCACCAGGTCTTCACCGCGAAAGGTCAAACTTCGGAGTCGAACATGTGGTGTCGCTATCGCGAGCGACTCGTCGGAGATCAAGCGGCTGGCGACCCCGAGTTCATCGAGCATGCCCGAGACTTGAGCCCCGATCTCATCCGACTCTAGACGTGCGACCGGAAGCGACTTTCCCGATCCCAGCAGCGTCCGCAACACCGTCGAGTCAATGCCCAATGTAGACGCGAGCACGCCCGCGGCGCGATCGATGTCGGCGGACCCTATGTCAGTGAGCACAATGTTGAAGCCGTTCTCCCAACTTTCGACCTCGCGAACTTCAAGCCGCGGTGCCACGTCCGCGAACTCGGCTCCGCAGTAAAGGCATGCAACACGGTTCGGGGCGTTAGGCTTGCCGCATGCACCGCATTTACGGAGTTGGTCCGGCGTGAATCCAACGTCCTCAGAGTGAGTTGGAATGTTTCGCAGCCAGTCTGGTGAAGGTTTCTCGCCCATTGTCTAGCGAACGAGTTTAGCACGCCCGTCGCCGAAATTGCCTTGACCGATCTCGCGCGGCGTTGCACACTAGTAGCACGCTTTTTGGACCGCGGGATCATAGATACGCATTTGTTTATTTGAATTTTTTTAAGAGCACTTTATTGACACAGATCGATATTTCATCAGACTCGGGTCTTTTGATTCATGAACTGATTCTCACGCCTCTTGCCGTAACTCGATCCGACCGTTCCCAAAAGCCTTAGAGTAAAACTCAACGAGGTCGACATAATGTTTGAGACGACTACCAGCTCGTCCTGGAAATTCGGACATCGGGGCCGGGTCGCTGTTTTCATCGACGGCAATAATCTATTTCACGCGGCTCGTTTTCACACGATCGATATCGATTACAACAAGCTGCTCCGCATACTCCTCGGCGATGGCCGGCTTCTGCGGGCGTTCTTCTACACGGGTGTCGACGCAGGTGCCGAACGTCAACAGGGATTTCTACTCTGGATGCGACGCAACGGGTTTCGTGTCGTTCAGAAAGAGTTGAAGACTTTCTACGACGGAACACGCAAGGCAAATCTCGACGTCGAGATCGCGGTCGACATGCTTAGTCTCGCCGGACGCTACGACACCGCGGTCTTGGTCTCGGGTGACGAGGATTTTGTCTACGCGGTGAACGCGGTGGCCTATAAAGGATGCCGCGTCGAAGTTGCGGGCTTTCGTTCGAATACGGCACCGAGGCTTATCGATGTCGCGGATTTCTTCATCGATCTTGGCGACATCGCGGAACTGATCCGCAAGGACAGCACGCAGCAAGGCGAGTTCGAGGTTCCATCGTTTGTGCCGCCCGAAGATATGCACGTCTCGTATCCGCCGAGGAATCGGGAGAACCTCCAACGCGGCCCGCGTGCAAACGCGAATCGTACTACTGTTTCCGGAAAGAATCCCGACCTCGTCCGGGTAAACGACGATCAATGAAGCTTTTCACCCTGGATGAAGCCAACGAGTTGCTTCCTGCGGTCCGCCGAAAACTCGAACGGATACAGAAACTCTATGCTCGCATCGCCGAGCTTCGCGAACCCGCGCACGCCGCAGCGATCGCTTCGGAGTTTGGCGGCGGTATGGAAGGCGGCCCGGATTATGTGCGTGCGTTGTACGAGGTCGGAAAGATCACGACCGAGCTTCACGACCTTGGCGTTCAGTTGAAAGATTACTCGCGCGGCCTGATCGACTTCCCGTCGCTCCGCGATGGTCGGACGGTCCTTCTCTGCTGGCAGCTCGGTGACGGTGACGAGATCGAATGGTGGCACGAGATGGAAGCGGGTTTTGCGGGAAGACAGCCGTTGTAATATCGACTTTGAAAAACTCACGACGGAATTTCAAATTTGAAATTTCATGGTTCCGGTTATGCTGACTTCGACACGCTTGCTATAATCCGATATCGAAACATCCGGTCACGCAGAACCGGAACGTGCCGGGACGACCCCGCATGAAGAAATTTTTTAGGACGACCTAAACATTGGTTTAGGTCGTTTTTGTTTTGGGAGAAGAACATATGTCCTGGCTTTATCTTTTGATCGCGGGTCTGTTGGAAGTCGCATGGGCGATCGGTCTGAAGTACACCGAAGGATGGACTCGACTTTACCCGAGTCTTATTACCGCGACGTTGATGATCGCGAGTTTTTATTTTCTTTCACTCGCCATAAAGGTCCTTCCGATCGGTACGGCATACGCGGTCTGGACGGGGATCGGAACCGTCGGGGCCGCGATTCTTGGAATGATGCTTTTCGATGAGTCGCGTGATGTGGCGAAGATCGTGTGCGTTGTTTTGATCGTCACCGGTATCGCCGGGCTGAAACTAACTTCTTCGCAGTGAGTGCGTTCGGCCGACCAGCGGATCGAATGAGGGGTCTTTTTTTCATCGATCCGCGGGTCGGCCGGAGGTGATTTCCACAGGTGAGCCGCCCCGAAGAAACTTAAATATTTCTACGTTTACTGTTGACGCCTTAAAGTAACCTCTGATATTCTGACCGCGTTTTTAGGCCTTGCGCTCACTTTCTCAATCCAAGCTAATCCGATACGCCCTATGATGTGTCCCGTCTGTAAACGCGATCTTGCTCCGACGTTGTCTATTTGTCTTACCTGCGGCGCGATGATCCACGACACAGTTCGTGAGGAGCTTGAGACAAAGATATCGCGGTCGATACCACCAGCGTCGAAACCATCTCCGGTTCAAACAAGCGCACCTAGCGGAAATCTCGTCGCTCCAAAGGTAGAGATCCCGACGCCAGTTGCTGCGCCGATTCAACCGCCGCTTATTACTTCGCCGCCGGTCATTACTCCTCCGCCGGTTGTGTCGGCACCGCCGGTCGTTGCACACTCATCGCCTCCGCCGGTCGTGACACAGTCATCGCCTCCGCCCGTCGTGACTCAGTCGTCGCCTCCGCCAGTGATGACTCAGTCTGCACCGCCGGCGCCAACGCGAATTCCTACTGCGGCGCCGATCGCGAATAAGATCGCGACACGGCAAGCCGCACCGGTTCCACCGACGCCCGCGCCGAAACCGATCGGGACGCGGTTCGAGACCGGCAACCTCGGCGGGAAGAAGACAAGTCCGACACTCGTTGAATTTCAGACAAAGAAAGCGACGGTGCCCGAGTGGCGTCTCCAATTACAGAACAGCGTTCGTCAGAAGGTTGGTTCAGACCGGAGAATTGATGCAGTCGCTGAAGGACAAACTTCTCAGCCTCGCTCGACCAGCGGCGCAAATGCGTTGAAGGTCGAGTTCGTTGAGGAAGAGCAACCATCGAAACATGAGAACCCGCGCGTCGCGAATGCTCTCAAGCGTATCGAGCAATCGCGAAGGACTTTTTCGAATCAACCGATTGTCGAACAGCCCGTGAACCTCGGCGGCAAGTCCACTACTCCGCGGAACTATCCGTTCAATGTTGTCGCGCGTTCGAACGAACCGCCCAAGCCGCCCGCCGGCCAGAAACCGACCGTCAACGCATCACCGAAACCGATACTTGTTTCGCCGTTGAAGATCGAGAAGAAGAAGTACGACACCAACAAACTTCCGCCGTTGGCGAAACCGGCAAAGCATATCGAGGCTCCGCTTTTGGACGATATCCCGGCCGTAAAGGAGACGGCCGATGCGGCTCGCGAACGATGGGAGAACCTGGATGTCGAGAATCAGATCGTCGAGAGCGTCGAATCGAAGGATCCGGATCAGATCGAGGATCTCGCACCGTTCTCGATGCGATTTGCCTCGGCGGTGTTCGATCTGATCGTCGGCGTCTTTGCCACGTTTATCCTTTTGTCGCCGTTTATTCTGTCCGGCGGCGATTGGTTTACCATGTCGGGCGGACTTGCGGTCGCCGCATCGATCGCGATCGTGATGTTCCTTTATCTGACAGTTTCGATCGCCTTTGTCGGACGCAGTATCGGCATGAAACTTTTCTCGCTCGAGCTTGTCGATATTGAAGAGAACGCATACCCGACGCTCCATCAGGCGGCGGTGAACTCAGCGGTCTATCTTCTGTCGCTCGCATTCGCAGGACTCGGGTTTCTGACGGTGTTCTTCAACGAAGAACGCCGGGCGGCACACGACATCCTTTCCGGTACGATACTCGTCCGCGAATATTAACCGGCAATCAATTTCAGAAGAGTCCAGGGACGTGCGTCCTTGGACTTTTTGTTTTGGACTCTTAGACTTTCCCCGTGGATATCCCGACGATCGCAGCGGTAAAAAACGAACTCGATTCGGTGCTCGTCGGGCGCCGCGTCGGGAAGATCTTCCCTCTCTCGAAGTTCGACATCGCCATCGATTTTCGTTCGGGCGATTCGCGGTTTCTCTTTATTAGTGTCGAGCCGGGCGACCCGCGAAGCTATCTGATCAGACGAAAGCTTCGCGACGTGGAGAAGTCGTCGACCTCTCCGTCGCCATTCCATCTCCTTCTGCACAAGCGACTGTCGGGTGCTGAACTGATATCCATAGAGCAGATCCCAGAGGAACGCGTACTCTTCTATAACTTCATCGCCGCTAACGAAGTAGACGAACCGACGCCTTACACCGTCGCGACGCAGTTGACCGGACGATCCGCGAATTTGTTCCTACTCGACAGCGATCGAACGATCATCGCTGCGATCCGCGAAACCTCAGGTCTCGGTCAGCAGACCGGCGACAAGTACGAACCACCCGAGCGAAAGAGGATCGACGATGCGTTACATCGGGATTTCGACGGCGCGAGTCCGTCCGAAATACTCGATCTCGAGAGTCTCGAGCGTGCTGATGCGAAACGTTTTCAGTCGCTTGTTGCGAATGCTCGTAACAAGATCCGCCGCGAGGTCACCAAACGCACGACGCTTGTGAAGAAGCTGAACGACGACCTCGCTGGACACGGCGATCCGGAGCGTTGGAAACGTTTTGGCGATCTCCTTCTCGCAAACACGGGAACGGCTCGTCGAGATGGTACACAGATATTCGTCACCGATTATTTCGATGAGCACGTTCCTGAGATAGCGATCGAAGTCGAACCAAACGAATCTCCGACCGAGGCCGCCGAACGATACTTCAAACGCTATACAAAATCGCGCAACGCGCAGCGAGAGATCGATACGAGGATCCGGGATATAGAACGCGAGCTCGGTCGCTTTGAATCGGAGAGCGAACGGCTTGAAGAAGCGATCGACGCTCGAGATGAAGAAACGATATCGTCATTCGCCGGATCAGCGAAACAAACAGCTAAGAAGCGGGGAGCGAAGGAAGAATCGGTTTCCGGAGTCCGGTCGTTCGTATCGTCGGATGGATTCGAAATACTCGTCGGAAAAAAAGCGAGGGACAACGACTTTCTAACATTCCGTGTCGCGCGTTCGCTCGACACATGGATGCATGCCGCCGACTATCCGGGCTCGCACGTCGTCATTCGAAATCCGAATCGCCGTGAGGTCCCGCAGAAGACTTTACTTGAAGCGGCGCAACTCGCCGCCTTCTATAGCCAGGGTAAAACCCAACCAAAGGCGGCGGTACACTATACGCAGAAAAAGTTTGTGAATAAGCCGCGGGGGGCGGCTCCGGGTTTGGTGAGTCTCGCGAGTTTCAAAACGATCCTTGTCGAACCGATCGTCGGCGACGCAAAACTCAAGACGAGCTAGAATTACTCGGCGACCACGATGTCGACCAACTCTTCCATCTTCGCCACCTCTGCCTTACCGCCGCCCTTGAAGACACCGCGAAGTTTGCCATCGCGATCTATCAGAAAGCTCTGCGGGATTCCGGGGAATTCCGTGATCTTGACCAACGCCGCCTGGAGTTTTGTATCGGCCCAGGCCTGAGTGTAGTTGAGCTTCATGTTGGCGACGAAGCCGTTGATGTCCTCAAGGGTTTCGTCGTCGGTATTCAATCCGATGATCTCCAGACCGGCATCTCGATGCTTGTCCTGCATGCGTACGAGCGAGGGCATTTCAGCCCGGCACGGTCCGCACCAAGTCGCCCACAGGTTGAGCAGAATGACTTTTCCTTTTTTATCGGGGACCTTGAATGTCGTGCCGTCGATGTTTTTTATCTCCGACTCGACAACCGCAGCCGCAAGTTGAGCACCTCGTTCGGGCTTCTTCTCCGAGTTGGCAGAGGCGTTCTTTGCGGTCTCACCGCCCGGCTTATTGCCGGATTCAACAGAACTCGAACAACCCGTCAGGCTCGAAAAAACGATCGCCAGCGCAACAAATAAAACTAGGCTTGAAAAAAACTCTCTCATTCTAAAAACTTCTTTAATTAGATTTCACAAGTCGGAACCCGATCTCAGCTCGGCGCGTGCTCGCCGGAACCGGGACACGAAAAGTCGAGGTGATCGCACTCTTACCCGTAGACTTATAAATCGCCGCACCGCCACGAGCCATTAGATGCGGTTCGGACAACGGAAGTACCTCGCCGCTGCTTCCCGGATAGAGGGACGGCTCGGAGCTCGTCCACTCAAAAACGTTGCCGATCAGATCGTGAACGCCCCACGAGTCCGGACAACTCTTCGACCCGACAACCTCCGGATCGTTACTCGAACGATCGAGCACCGCACACTGCGGATTAAACTTGTCGCCCCACGGATAGAGGTTTGCCTTCGAACCATTTCTCGCGGCAAACTCCCATTCCTCTTCCGTCGGAAGCCGGTATTCAACGCCGTCGCGTTTCGACCTCCATGCGGCGAAGGCCTTCACGTCATCCGCGTTCACAAAACGAACCGGCATCTGTTCCTGGCCCGGGATCGGCTTCTCGTTTACCCAGTGGACCGGAAACGGTTTGTAACTTGTCGCCTGAACAAACTGCAGATACTCGGCGTTGGTCACCTCGTTCTTGTCCATCGAAAACGGCTTGACCGTGATCGAATGTTCCGGACGCTCATTCTCATTACCCTCGTTCCGGCCCATCGAGAATGCTCCGCCCGGAATGCTGACCATCTCGGCTCCCCCCGGCGGCGGTGGGTTTGTCGTCGTACCGGTCGATGACGGAACCGGGCTCGCGGTACCCGGTGTATTGGTCGTGGCGGTGTTGCTCGCCATTCCCGGAATCTTCGGAAGCCAGCCGAGCATATAGGCCCCGGCAAGACCACCGACACCGATCACGCCTAGAAGCACCAGGCCAAGAAGACCGAGCACGAGCGGCGAGAAAAATCTTCGCTTCGCGGGCTTCGACGGAACATCGATCTGATGGCGGCCGGTGTCCCACGTCTGAACCGCCGTCTTCTGAAGCTCATTCGCCGGGTTTTGTGTATCGACGAAGGACCGGGGACCTCGCATCGCCACCGTCGGCGAGGCTGCCTCCTCAAGTTCCTTCTGGGTCTGACCGTGCTGCCGAAGCTCCGCGACAACCTGTTGCGGCTTGCCGTCGCAGACGACATCGCCGAGCCAATCCTGAAAACCGTCGTGCGTGACACGAAGGTGATGGTTCCCGCTCTGTATACCTTCGAGCAAAAGCCAGCCATCGTTCCGGCTATTTCCGACGGATATGTTATCCACGTAGACACGGGACTCCGCCGGACGCGTGTGAACGGTCAAGGTCGATACGGGCAAAGCTCCCCGACCGGAGGTAGTGTGGATACCGATCGCCTGCGGATAGATCGCTTCCTGTAATTCCTGAATGAGAGCTTCAACCGTTGGTGTGCGTTTGTCTTTTTCCTTGTGAAGCGTGTGAAGGACCGCGGCCTCGAGTTCCGGAGCGATCGTCACTCCCAGCTCACTGAAGCGCGGTGCGGGGTCACTCACGTGCTTCTTCATGATCGCCGGGATCGAAGAACCTTTGAACGGCACGTCGCCCGCGAGCATCTGGTAGAGCATCACCCCGAGACTGTAGATGTCGGATCGCGAGTCGGGCTCATCGTCGGCCCACTGTTCGGGAGCCATGTAATAAGGCGAACCCATCAGACCAGTTGTCTGAGCCTGTATGAACGAACCCAGCAACTCACCCGACTTGATCTTCGCCAGACCGAAGTCGAGGATCTTCACCGCCTGCGACAAGTTTGGCTTGTCGTTACAGATCATGATGTTGAGCGGCTTAAGATCGCGATGCACGATGCCCTGGTGATGTGCGGCCCCAACGCCGGCACAGATCGCCGTCATCAACTCAAGAGCTTTTTCCGGATGCAGCGATCTTTCGCGCGCGAGCAGGTCGTGGAGCGATTCGCCCTCGACATACTCCATCACAAGGAACGGGACCGTTCCGTTGATCACGCCGTAGTCGGTAACGGCGACGACATTCTGATGACGGATCGCGGCCGCGGCGAGTGCTTCTTGTCTGAATCTTGTAACGAGTTGCGGATCGTTTCCGACGAGGTCGGGAAGAATGATCTTTATCGCGAGCTGCGTCTTGAGGTACGCGTGACGCGCTTTGTAAACGACGCCCATGCCGCCCTGACCGATTCTGCAATCGAGGTGATACTTGCCTTCAAGAACCGGCTCGCCGGCGATCGTGTGAACGGTCGGCATGCCGTCCGCAGGGCATGTGGCCACTTCGTCGGTATAGCAGGTTTTACAGAGTTGGCATTCCTTCATTAGGACGTTCTCGCAACAACCAACGCGTGAGACTTCGTGAGAGCTAACGTTCTAAGACACACTTCGGGCGGACTTTTGCTGCTAGAGCACGAAATGATTCTAGTTTCTTTGACCGATTCAAGCAAGGTAAACAGCTTATCTCGCAAGCCGTTCGCCCCTATCCCCTGATAACGATGTTCACCAGTCGGCCCGGCACCACGACCACCTTTACTACGTCCTTGCCATCGACAAGTTCAGCGATCTTCTCGTCGGCAAAAGCCATCTTCTCCAACACATCGTTTGATGCATCGGGCGGTGCAAAGATGCGCGACCTGAGTTTGCCGTTCAATTGAACCGGAATCTCGATCGCGTCCGCCTTGGCCAGTTCCTCGCTGAACTCGGGAAAACGAACGCCGCCGGCAACGATGCCGCGTTCGTCGCCCGTGATCGATTCATACAGCTCCTCCGCAACGTGCGGACAAAACGGCGCAAGCATAATGACCAGGCTGCTCAACGCTTCGCGGACCGCAAAACGCACGTCCTCGCCAGCGTCATTGGGTTCGAAACCGACATCGCCGATAGCGTTGGCCAACTCCATCAGTGCCGCCACAGGCGTGTTGAACTGAAGCGTCTCGATACTGTCGCTGACGCGTTTGATCGTCTGGTGGGTCTTTCGCCTCAACCCTCGGGCCGCTTCAGAGAATTCCGACGGCTGGTTCGACGACAGAGCGTCTTTCCACTTATGCGTCAATCGCCACACCCGTTGCAGGAACCTTACCGCGCCTTCGATACCCGCTTCGTTCCAGACAAGTTCATTCTCGATCGGGGCGGCGAACATGATGAACAGACGTGCAGCGTCGGCGCCGTAGATGTCGACCATCTCGTCGGGATCGACACCGTTTCCTTTCGACTTCGACATCCGTTCGATCGCATGCTTTAGGACCTTGCCGTCCTTCGAACGAGCCTCGGTGATCTTTCCCTTCGCGTCGCGTGTTACTTCGACCGCATCGGGCGGAAAGTAAATCCGCTTGCCTGTCTCATCATCGAAGAACGTCTCGCCAACCACCATTCCCTGGGTCAGCAACCGGGTAACCGGTTCGTCAAAATTGACCAAACCGATATCACGCATCACCTTGCCCCAGAACCGCGTGTAGATCAGGTGCATAACCGCGTGATCGTCGCCGCCGATGTATTGATCGACCGGCGTCCAACGCGCCGCGACCGCCGGATCGAAAGGCATCGAATCGTTCTGCGGATCCGTGTAGCGGAAGAAGTACCAGGATGAGTCGACGAAGGTATCCATCGTGTCGGTCTCGCGATGAGCGAGTCCGTCGCACTCAGGACATGTCGTTTCGTAGAACTCCGGAACCTTCGTCAACGGCGACTCGCCGGTCCCGGTGAGAGGAGCGTTCTCCGGCAAACGCACTGGCAAGTTTTCATATTTCTCCGGAACCACCCCGCACTCGCCGCAATAGATCATCGGGATCGGCGAACCCCAGAAACGCTGACGCGAGATTCCCCAATCGCGCAGACGATACGTGATCGCGGCCTCGCCGAATCCGTTCTCCTTCGCAAACTGCGCCATCTTCGACTTCGCTTCGCTCGTCGGCGTGCCGTTCCATTCGCCGGAGTTGATCATGACGCCGTAGTCGGTCACCGCCCCTCCTTTTGCGGATTGCGGATCGCGGATTGCAGATTCGTCCTTGGCCGATTCCTCCTCTGCGTCTCCGCGTCTCTGCGGTTCAATTACCTGTTTAATGGGAAGACCGAACTTCGTCGCGAAATCGAAATCGCGTTCGTCGTGCGCCGGTACGCTCATGACCGCACCGGTGCCGTACTCCATCATCACGTAGTTCCCGACCCATATCGGCAGTTCTTCACCGCTGAACGGATTCACGGCTTTCAACCCGGTGTCGACGCCGTCTTTGTCGATCTCGACTTCGCGATCCGTCGGCTTCAGTTTCTCGGCGCGGATCTCCTCGATCTTCGCTCGGACTACTGGCGCGAACTGAGTCTCGAACTTTTCGATCACCGGATGTTCGGCAGCCACGACGATCGCATTTGCGCCGTAGACGGTGTCGATGCGTGTTGTAAACACACGTACCGATACCAGACCTTCAGCTCGTTCATCATCAGCCAATCCGAGATCCGAAATCCGCAATCCGAAATCCAGGAACGCACCCTCGGATCTTCCGATCCAATCGCGCTGACGCTTGACGACGTGCGCCGGCCAACCGTGTTCGATACCGTCCAGGCCGTCGACCAGTTCGTCCGCGTAGTTCGTCGTCTTGAGGAACCACTGCTCGAGATCTTTCTTTGTGACGGGATTGCCGCAGCGCCAACACAGACCGCCGCTCGCCTGCTCGTTCGACAGTGTCGCCTGATCATGTTCACACCAGTTGACCTGGGTCATCCGCTTATACGCGAGACCACGCTCGTGCATCTTCAGGAAGAACCACTGGTCGAATTTGTAGAACTCCGGACGATGGGCCGCCATCTGCCGACGCCAGTCATAACTGAGACCGAGCCGTTCCAACTGCCCACGCATCGCGAGGATGTTTTCTTCGGTCCACTCGCGCGGGTTAACGCCACGCTTGATTGCCGCGTCTTCCGCCGGCTGACCGAATGAGTCCCACCCGATCGGGTGGAGCACATTGAAACCTTTCAGTCGTTTGAACCACGCGACAACATCGCCCGCCGAATAATTTCGAACGTGGCCCATGTGCAGGTTCCCCGAAGGATAAGGGAGCATTTCAAGTTGGTAGAATTTCGGTCGACTGTCATCGACCTCGGCGTTGAAAGCACCGCTCTCCGCCCATTTCTTCTGCCACTTCTGCTCTACCTTTTTTGGAAAATATTTGTCGTCCATACCTAGATCGCCCTAAAAGTCCCGGACTCGCCCGGAGGAAAAAAAGTAAGTGTAGCCGATAGAACCGATTCAATCTATCGGACCGCACGCTCGATCAATTTGTTTGTGTTGG
>DATEOJ010000078.1:0-4147 GCA_035274235.1 Pyrinomonadaceae bacterium | reverse complement strand
GGAGGCCTGGATCGGTGCACCGGTAAGACTCTTTGGACCACTTACCATCGCGGTATTGCCCGAGATATGTATGTCGGCCCCCATTCGGATCAACTCCGACGCGTGCATAAAGCGATTCTCGAAGATCGTCTCGGTGATCTTCGACGTACCCTCCGCCTGCGTCATCAATGCCATGTACTGCGCCTGCATGTCGGTCGGGAAGAGCGGATGGGGTTCGGTGGTAACGTCATTCGCTTTCAAACCGCCTGCGCTTCGCCGGACCAGCAGCGTGCTCGGATTGAGCTCCTCGATCTCGACTCCCGCTGCTCGCAGTTCTTTGATAACGGCGCGGATGTGTTCGGGATTGCAATTCTTGACCTCGATCTCGCCGCCGGTGATCGCCGCTGCGACCATGAACGTACCGGTCTCGATTCGGTCAGGAATGATCGTGTGCTCGGCGCGACCAAGAGCTTCAACGCCATCGATCTCTATGGTCGGCGTACCGGCACCGCGAATTCGCGCACCCATCTTGTTCATCAGATCGGCGAGGTCTTCGATCTCGGGTTCTTGTGCAGCGTTGTGTATTATCGTCTGACCGTCGGCCAACGACGCCGCCATCATCACGTTCTCGGTTCCCGTCACGGTCACCTTCTCGAACTCGATGTTGGCTCCGGTGAGTCGTCCTTTCGGTGCCCGTGCGACGACGTCGCCTGACTCAAGCGAAACTTCGGCTCCAAGTTTCTCAAACGCCTTCAAGTGAAGATCGATCGGACGCGTACCGATCGCGCAGCCACCCGGCAGACTTACCTTCGCCTGACCAAATCGCGCGAGCAGCGGTCCGAGTGCGAGCACGCTCGCACGCATCGTCTTCACGAGGTGATAAGGTGCTTCGAAAAGTTGAATGTTGTTGGCGGTGACTTTGTGCGTGCGAAGCTCGGGCGTGAGAACCGTCGCACCGAGATCTTCGAGCAGTCGGCGCTGAGTAATGAGGTCCTTGACGTAAGGAACGTTGTGGAGAATCACTGTCTCCCCCGTCAGCAGCGTCGCCGCAAGACACGGCAGTGCAGAGTTTTTCGCACCACCGATCTCGATCTTTCCTGACAGCGGTCGTCCGCCGCGAACCAAAAACTTGTCCATATCCGTTTATCAAGACGCCTCCGTCTCCAGTCGTAAAAGCAGCCATAAAAGCTTTCTGTATTTCGGAATGCTTATGGCTGCGAGAAACGAATCTTATCATAGAGCCCGTCAGACCCGCATTGCCATCGAGTCGCTTTTCGCCCAGAATCATTGCTACTGAATGAGCAGCACAGGCCGACAAAGACCTGATGATCCGTTCCCGGCAACCGGTCTCGAGCGTTCCGACGCCGAGCTAATTCGCGCATGTCGAGACGGCAGTCAGACCGCCTGGGACGAGCTGGTCGCGCGTTATCAACGTCTCATCTACTCGATCCCGCGTCGGGCGGGTTTGACTGACGAACAGTCGGCGGATGTCTTTCAAGAGGTCTTCCTCACACTGTTTGAAAAGATCGATGAGCTCGAGCAGCCCGAGAAGGTCCGGTCATGGATCGTGACTACGGCGAAGTTCAAAACTTGGGGGACTGTGCGTGGGTCGAAGGGGCATTACTCGCCCGAGACCGAAGAAGCGATGGAGCAGGAGATGGCGAATCTCCCCGACGCGGCTCCGTTGGCGGATGATGTGCTGATCGAGCTTGAACAGCAGCACCTGATACGCACGGCGATGAAACAGCTCGAAGAGCGGTGTCAGAAGATACTTTCGATGTTGTATCTGCGAACAGCGGCAGCGAGTTATGCGGAAGTAGCGGACGCGGTGGGAGTCGGTGAAACGAGTATTAGCCCTCTGCGTTCGCGGTGCTTGAAGAAGTTGGAGAAGCTGTTGTGGTCTTAACGCGGAGACCGCGGAGATCACGGAGACCGCGGAGGCAGTACCGCCTGCGTTAGCGGGTGGTCGAGACTCGTCTACAAATGACCTTAGAATGAGTCTCTGCGCCGCACCACCCGATAACGCAGTCGGTATTGCCTCCGCGATCTCCGCGGTCTCCGCGTTAAAAAATCCACCGGGGTGTCTTTAGGAACCAAATCGGAACACTGTCTAAGTGAATGCGGAGATACCGCAAGAACCATGAGCACGGAAAAGAACCTTCAAAACATAATCGACCTGATGCATCGCGACGATTCGGTCGACGCACCGACTGATTCGATCCGATGGGCGTCAAACCTGTTTCGCAGCCGCGCGAACGAGCCGAAACAGTCGCTTGTAAGAAAGATCGCGGCGATTCTCCAGATGGAGATAACACCGGGCAAACCCGCATTCGGTGAGCGTTCGGCATCCGCGACAAAAGTCCGCCAAATGCTTTTCCGCGCGGACGACAACGCCATCGATCTCCGAATCGAACCGTCGAATAAGGGCTTTACACTTCGTGGCCAAATTCTCGGTACCGGGTTCTCGGACGCCGTTGTCGAGCTTGCGGACGACGTCAAGACTCGCGAAACGCAGACCTCGGCAACGAGTGAGTTCCAATTCGAGAATGTTCCGTCGGGCCGATACGAACTGACTATCCGCGGCCAGCGCATCGAAGTCAGTCTGAAAGCGATCGATATCGAGTAATTGCCTTTTACAACCCTACCGAAACTCTAAGCGGAGACCCCAACGGGTTTCCGCTTTTTTTTCGTTTCGTTAAACTGACTCCGCACGAGTCAGTACCGCGAGCGGTAGCGACCGGGTTTCCCGTAAGCGATTTTCGATCCTGAGAGGAACCGCTCGCTTCGCCGTTTCCGACTCCGCACACTTATTAAATGAAACGGTCCAAGCTCGCGTCCCGACTCGTCGTGGCGCGAACGCAAAGCCAGCGACGAAAACTGCTGTCGGAGTTCCGCACTCTCGCCGACAAGGAGCTTGCGCGCGAATTGAAGGACGAGTGTTATCGAGTCTGGACCTCGGCACCAGCGAAAGCTCAAGGAGCTGCGGCTGCGCTCGACGCACTCCTGCGGTTTGATCAAAACGCCGAGACACAAGCGATGCGAGCTTGGGTACACGGCATCGCGGATATCACGCGTGGAAAACTCGAGGACGCCGTTGCCAATCTCGACACCGCATCGAAACTTCTCAAGCGCTGCAAGCTCGAACACGAGTCCGCCCAACCACAGGTCGCGAAACTCATCGCTCTCGCTATGCTCGGTCGCTACGACGCCGCTCGTCGCACAGGAGACAAAGCACTCCGCATCTTCACCAAATACAACGATCAGCTGGCCGCCGGGAAGATCGAATTGAATTTGAGTAACATCGTCTCGCGACGCGACCAGTATCGGCCTGCTGAAAAATACTGCATGTCCGCATACAGGCGATTTCGAAAACTCGGTGAGACATCCTGGCAGACTATGGCCGAGAACGGTCTCGCCAATACCTACGCGGAGCTGAACGATTTCAAACGCGCCGACAAGTTTTACGCGAGCGCTCTTGCGAATGCGAGTCGCGGACGCATGAACGTAACGGTCGCCGAGATCGAGGCGAGCATGGGTAACCTCGCATTGTTTCGAGGACGCTACGCCGACGCCGTTAGGCTGCTCGAATTGTCGCGTCAAAAATATGAAAAGCTCGAGATGCCGCACCAGACGGCAGTTGCCGAACTCGAGATCGCGGACATTTACGCCGAGCTAAATCTGGGCACGGAGGCGATCGAAATTTATCGTCGCCTGATCCCGACACTCCACCGGCTAAAACTTCGCGCGGAAGAAGCTCGTGCACGGAGCAACTTCGGACGCGTGCTTGCCGCAACCGAGAACCTGACGCAGGCGCGTTCGGAGTATGCCCGGGCAGCGTCGTTATTCATCGCTGAGAAAAACGCCGTCTCGGCCGCCGCGGTCAAAGTTCGCCTCGCGTCATTGGAAATTCAGCGAACGAATTTCGCGAAAGCGCTTTCAATCGTCGATGACGCGATTGCGACGTTGGATTCAAGCGAGAACGAACGACTACGGCTGTCAGCGCTGTGGGTCAGAGCCGAAGCGCTGGCCGGGTTTGGTCGGAGCAATGACGCGATCGACCTTCTCAAACTTGTCGTCCGCAACTCACGACATGCTGAGCAGACGGCGATCGAACAAGCATCCCTAAATTCACTCGGTCTCTTAGCGTCGGCCGATGGCAGAACACGCG
>DATEOJ010000077.1:0-3183 GCA_035274235.1 Pyrinomonadaceae bacterium | reverse complement strand
AGGCGACTCCGCGGTCCAGGCGATCTTCGGAACGCAGCTGGAGAAACTCAAGAAAGAAGGGAAGTCACCCGACGAAGCTCTCCTTGCGGAAATGGAAAAAGTCCGCGAAACCTACGACCGCGAACTAGACGCCAAACACGCGGCCGCACGCGGGCTAGTTGATGCGATCGTCACACCGGAGAATTTGCGCGAGTCGTTGATACTTGCGTTGGAGACTTGTTTGAATACGAGCACTCCTCACATCGGGGCGTTTGTACTGCCCTCGACTCTCGCGTAACGAGGGAGGTCCGCGCTACACTCCGGTCATCGGGAAAGTGGATAGGTCCCAGCCCATGTTCACAAGAGTTTGTTTTGCGACGAGCCTTACCTTTCTTTTGGCGACTTGCTTCGCTGCTCAATCTCCTCCGCCAAGTCCGGTAACAAAGGAAGCGATCGAAGATCCCGTACTCCTCCGTTGGAAGATCTCACTCACCGCTCTCGCTCAGGATGCAAAGACCGTGTTCCCCGAAGAGCGACGGCCGTATGCGATGGTAGAAGTCGCGAATGCGCTTTGGGAGATCGATCGTAGTGCCGCGCGGACGTCGTACATTTCTGCGCTTGATACGTCACTCGCGCTCCGCCGGCAGGACAAGAAGCACAAGGATCTGATTTCTTACGTTCTCTCAGCGGCGGCAAAACTCGATTTGGGCCTGGTAAAAGATCTGAACAAGAGATTGCTTGAAGAAGAGAAGAACGACGAAGCCGTCTCCGAGACTGCGCTCGATCTGTTGGAAGAGAATCCCGAGGCGGCGGCGCAGCTTATTGAAGCCATGGCACCCGGTGGCCTGAAGAACGGGACCGCGGCAGAACTTATTTTGTATTTGGCGAACAAGGACCTGCGTTTGTCGGATCGCGTGTTCAGCGTGTGTCTCGCGAAGGCGGCCGCTGATCAAAATGTCGATCTCAGTTCGATCGTAACTCTCGCCGGTTATGCTTTCGGTCGACGCGAGTACTATCTTGTGACCCCGAAGGGAGGCTTTTCCGGAAGAAACATGCCGCCGGTCCCTGGGCTTTCAGCACGACAGCATTTTGTTAAGGCGTTCCTCGATCTCGCATCTCGCAGGTTGTCGCTGGCCATCGAGCGCAGAGATCAGGCGGTGGGTGGCGACGTTACCGCTCTTAACTATCCGATCCTTTTCACTTCGGAATATCTACTTCCCGAGGTAGCCCGCGTATCGCCAGCATCGCTCCCCGGGTGGCAACAGCTTCATGACAGAGCGATCGTCGGTGCGACCCCCGAGCAAACGCAGAATATTGCGGGCTTTATCGACAAGATCCAACAGGCCCGCTTACGCCTCGAAACATATGCGAACCCGAATGGCCGCGATCTTGAGGCCGACCTGCGCCTCAATGATGTTGAGGCGATGGTCGGCACGTGTCGTCGGGATGCGGTCTACAGTAACGCCGCTATGGTCTTCGCGGGACGAAAGGACTTCAAGCGCGCGTCGGAGCTAGCCGGAAAGATAGAAGATCTGAAACAGAGCGACATCGTCAAAGACGGCATCGCCATCGGGGTCGCCGAAGCGTCGATCGAGGAAGGAAAGGTTGATGAGGCAGCGAAGCTCGTTTCGAAGATCGCCTCACTCGAACACAAGACTCGCCTTTCGATCGAGCTGGTGAGGGCGATGTCGAAGAACCGTGCGAGAGAAACTGCGATCGCCGTCAACGACGCGCTCAAGCTGATCGATAAGGTCGCGGAGCCGTGGAACCGCGCGGGATTCTTATTCGCACTCGCTGCGATCGTGTTCAAAGACGACACAGCAGAAGGGCAGTCGATCCTCATGAACGCGATCAAGAATCTCAACCGAGTCGCGCCAGCGGACGTGAAGGAATTCGAGATCCTATTCAAAATCCCGCTGTCGTGTCCCGGCGAGGAAATCTCTTGGTACGGTGGGATTGAAACTTTGTCGAACTCGAATGTCCTCGACTCACTCACGGTCTTCGCCGCACTCAATCCCGATGAAGCGAATCGGACCGCGGAGGAGATCGGGGATAGGGTCACGAGGATCCGTGCGCTGGCAGTCATTAGTCGGCAAGCTTTGAAGGATTTGAGGCGAGATGCCAAGCGTACTGAGAGAGTCGGTGAACGTTGAGGTGCCCCGCCTCATTCCGTAGGATCTGCCGCTCGCATACGCGAGCTTCGTTTCTTTAATGCAAACCCCCAGCTCACGCTGGGGGCTATATGCTTTCGCTCGCTACGCGAGCTACGACTGGAGAGCTTAACCTGATGAGCGTCTATTACGCCCCCGTTTTCGCACCTTTGTCCCAGACTCCAGTCGCCGCGGTTTCGCGGGCGTAGTCGGTGAAACGTCGGGGGTCGTGTCCGGTCACTTCACGAATGTCACTCTTGCTGCTTGACGCTTTTCCTTCGCGATAGAGACGTTCGAGATCGAGTAAGCGGTCGGCGAGAACTTCGGGGACGCCTTGCCCGACCATCGCGCCTTTCAGATCTTCGGGTGGAAGACTGACGTGGTTAACCGGACGCTTGAGTACGTCCGAGAGGACAGTCGCCATCTCTTCATAAGTGAACGCATCCGGGCCGTTCAATGTGTAGACCTTGCCTTCGTGACCCGACTCCGTTAAAGCCTTGACCGCGACCTCTGCGATGTCGCGAACATCGACGTGACTGATCTTTCCATGTTCCGCCGATGTGTAGAACGCGGAATCCGAGCGGATAGAGTCGCCCATGTAGGTCACGGCGTTTTGCATAAAGCTGTTCGGCCTGACGAAGGTCCACTCTAGTCCGCTTGCCTCGATCGCTTTTTCAATGCTTCGATGGATCTTGCCGAACTCGTATTCTTCCTGGTCGCAATCCAGCACCGAAAGCTTGACGATATGTTTTACGCCGGCTTCCTTTGATGCGTTGACGGCGTTGATCTCCAAGTCAACTTGGTCGGGGACGCTCGGACCGAGGAGAAAAAGTTTGCTGCATCCCGCGAATGCGTTACGAAGTGTATTCGTATCGGAATAGTCTATGATGACGGCGTTGATGCCTTTCGCTCTGGCGGCATCGGCCTTACCTTTCGAAAAATATGCCGCGCGAAACGGCGTCTTTGTTTCTTGTAGTTGCCTTACTACTTCACTTCCGACGGTACCGCCGGCTCCAGTTACACAGATCATTTCGTATTTACCTCCCGTACTGAA
>DATEOJ010000076.1:0-3602 GCA_035274235.1 Pyrinomonadaceae bacterium | reverse complement strand
CTCACACGTATGACCAAAAGCTTCAACTGCGCCTCGTGCTCGGCTCCGCTTGAATTCGAAAACACCATTACGCAGAAATGCCGCTACTGCGGCAGCACCGTCATCGCGCCGTCCGAGCTGTTCTACGCGTCGAGTAAGAATCCGTTCGACGATATCTCGTCGCTCACAGGTAAGGCGCTAAATATCGCGGAAATCAATCAGCTCATTCGCGCGGGAAAGAAGCTCGAGGCGATAAAGATGTTTCGCGAAACGTTTGGTGTCGGACTCGCCGAAGCTAAGGACGCCGTCGAACGAATGGAGCGCGGTGAGAGCGTCGACATCTCGAGTACGCGGGGGAAAGTAACGCGACCGATGACCGCAGAGGACATCGAAGCCGTGAAGAAGATCGGGTTCACCATCGGCGGTTCGGTATTCGTGACGATACTTGCCAGTCTTTTGATCATCGGCGCCATAGTGATTGCGGTCTTAATTTTCACGTGGACGGCTGTTAAAGATCTTCCGACGGTTGGAATCAGCACAGCCGCAAACGCATCCCCGACTCCGGCGACGCTGCCATCACCGACTCCGGCGATAATCGAAGCCCTCAAGTTCGGGGGAGAAGGCGACGGTGCGGGCCGCTTCAAAGACAATCGTCATGTCGCGTTCGGTCGTGGTCGGATCTACAGCTCCGACTACTCGCCGTATCGCGTGCAAGTTTTCGACGACAAAGGAAACTTCCTGACCCAATGGAAAGGTGATGCAGGAACCAACCTTTACGATCTCGACGCTGACGCGGATGGAAACCTTTACGTCACAAACGACAAAGGCATCTTCAAGTACGAAGGCGAGACCGGAAAACTGCTGACGAAGACCGCCAACATGCACCTCAACGGCATGGCTCTGACTTGGGACCGCAAGATCGTAGCGTTCCAAGGCAAAGCCATAACCTTCCTGGATACTGATCTCAATTCCATCACGGAGATCAAAGAGGCCGGCGATAGGGCCAACTCGACGTCAGGTTTTTCTGCGATCGCTGTCGATGGCGACGGCAACATCTACGCGATCGATAACCACAACGACGACGTCTGCAAGTTCGACCCATCGGGAAAGTTTCTCAATCGCTTTGCTAGCCACGCGAACGCACCTCACGAGATCGCTATCGATCCGCAGGGGCGATTGTTTATTTCGGACACCAGCGCGATTCTCGTCCTAAGCAAGGACGGGCAGTTGTTGCAAAAACTAAAGAGCTACCAAGCATTCGGACTCGGGTTTAATCAGGTCGGTGACCTCTTCGTCGCCGCGCGTCCTTACGTGATCAAATACAGCCTCACCTTCTGAGGCATGCACTAAATCGTCATGTCTATCCGAGGAGCGCACACCATTTCGGTTAGCGTCCGATCGAACGAATCTTTACAAATCCAAGTGTTTTCTTTGCAGTAGCTTTAGGAGACTCGGCGGTATGATTTTTGCCGTGCTGCGGAAGCGGTAAGACGCAAAGTTGTTTTTCCCGCTGCGTTCCGTTTCCTCACTCACCCGAAAGGGCCGTGAAAAGAAAATTCAGGAGGAAAGCTAGAATGCACTCCACTAGAAAGATTCGAGGGGCTCTCCTTTTAGTATTGCTGCTCGTGGTTGGCGCCGTAGGCGCATTCGCGAGCGAAACCGACGATTACATTCCAGAAGTCACTGATCGGGTCGCGCGAGTCAGCTTCATTAGAGGCGACGTCCAGATCAAACGTGTCGATAACACCGATTGGGAACGAGCTGTTCTGAATCTTCCGATCGTCGAGGGCGATGAGATCGTCACCGACTCGACGAGCAGATTAGAGATCCAATTCAATGTCTACACGCATCTCCGCATCGCGGAGAACACGCAGGTCCGCATTGTCGGATTGAAAGACGAAGGCATCGCTATCGCTGTTCCGGTCGGCACCGTCAGCCTGCGTGCCGTCGAGTTCGATTTGGCGACGGCTTACTTTGAGATCGATGCGCCGCGGACGACTGTCTCCATTCAGAAAAGCGGCGCCTACCGTATCGATGCCGGCGCGTCGGACGCGTTGGAACTTTTTGTCGCCGCGACTGAGGGCGGCGAAGCACGTGTCTATTCATCCGACGCAGGATTTACCGTCCGCGACGGTCGTCGTGCTCGCGTCTTCATTGGCGGCAATCAAGTCGGTGAATGGGAAATGGCCGACGCGTCGCGTTTTGTAAACGAGTTCGACGAATGGACGCTCGCACGCGACGCCGTCATTGCCGATCGACTGAAGAATTCTCACTACGACCGATATTACGATCGTGACATCTACGCGGCCGACGATCTCAACGACAACGGCGACTGGGTCTACACTCAGACCTACGGATACGCATGGCGCCCTTATCGAGCTGCGATCAGTTCGTACAGCGACTGGTCACCCTATCGCTACGGACATTGGCGATGGATACCGTCGTATGGATGGACGTGGGTTAACGACGAGCCGTGGGGTTGGGCAACTTATCATCATGGCCGCTGGGTCTGGTACAACGGTGCGTGGTATTGGACGCCTTATGCCCAGAACCGCGGACATCGAAGTTGGTGGCAGCCCGCGCTTGTAGTAGTGAACGTGATCGCGTCGAATGTCTGCTGGTATCCGTTGCCATGGGGTTATGGTTACTACGATTACAACTACTCCTACTACTCGCACTACTACCGCAGGCGCGACCGTCATCATGGCGGGAACAATCATCAAGGCGGCGGTAATCCGACTCCATCAGTGTCGCCTTCACCCACGACCGTCACAAACCCGCGATTCTTAAACCGACAACCGTCCTTTGACGTTCCTCCGCAGGGAGTGGTCACGGTCGCTGTTAGTGAGTTTGGTCGAGGAAGAAATTTTCGCACGGCGCCGCTAGCGACGGCTCAGTCTGTCCTGTCGAAGAACCCGGAGCCTGTCGAGGGCACGCCGATCATCCTTCCGACTTACGGCGATCTTAATGGAAAGGTTAGTACAGAGATCCGAAGTGCCCGGACGCCGACGCTCAGGACCGGACCGGCGGGAGTCCAGACCGGGGCTGCTGTTAGAAGGTCGGCTGTACCACTGGATCAGGAATTACAGAAGTCGCGAATATTTGGAAATCGTCAGCCGCTGCAGATCAATACGAGCCAGGGTGAGGTAAGACCGGCGCCAGTTACGCCGGAACCCGTTCGGCCGCCCATGAGAAATACCGGGGCGGTCGAGCGACCGGTTGTGAAACCGGTAGAGAACAGGGAGACGTCACCCGAATCTCCGCCGATCATAGAGCAGCCCACGGTTTCTACACCGCCGACGAAACGTGTGGATCCGGTTCGGATCCCAAGATCTGACCCGCCGTCAAAGGTAGAGCCGACCCGTGAGCCGGTGCGGCCGAGATTTGAACCGCCGACGAGAAACGAACCTCCACCGAGGAATGCTCCTCCTCCGAAGAGTGATCCTCCTCCGACAAAGAGCGAGCCGCCATCGCGAAATGATCCTCCTCCGAAGAACGATCCTCCTCAGAAGAGTGATCCGTCGCCGACCAAGGAGCCCACCAGGCCAACGTTGGTCGATCGGAAGAAGGATGGACGTCTCTAACATTCCCTCCGTTCACCCAAATACCGCACAGGCTGCTTC
>DATEOJ010000075.1:0-2855 GCA_035274235.1 Pyrinomonadaceae bacterium | reverse complement strand
TGTACAGACTGCGGTTCCGATAAGCGACTACGCGATCATCGTTAATCCCGATGACAACGTAGCAGTCGTTAAAAACGAGACCGTTAAAGGACTCGCCCTCTTGCTGCCGGGTGATGGCATGGTCGTGCTGCGTTCGCAGGTGCCTCCAGGACATCGGTTTGCAACGGCCGATATTCCGACCGGTGAGTTCGTTCGCCAGTATGGCCAACCGATCGGCACATCGTTAGGTATCGAGAAAGGTGAGTGGATCAGTCATGAAAACATGACCGACGACGTTCCCGTCGTCCGCGATCTGTCAGAAGATCTTCACAACCCGTCACCCGATTATTTTCCGAAACACGAGATCGCGACCTTCGAGGGTTTTCGACGTCCCGACGGACGGGTCGGGACGCGAAACTTTGTACTGATCGTTCCGACATCGATGTGTGCGAGCCACGAAGCGATGCAGATCTCGATGATGTCGGAGTTCATGCATTACAGCCGCGAGAAATATCCGAACGTCGACGGTGTTGTCGCGATCCCGCATAACAAGGGTTGCGGGTGTCAGGATGGTTCGACGCTCGATGTGATGATGCGGACGTTGTCGAACTACGCCGATCATCCGAATGTCGGCGGCGTCATCCTGATCGACCTCGGCTGCGAGAAAACGAATCTGTCATTTGTCGAAAAGTATCTGACCAAGCGCGAAACTCCGATCCAGAAACCGGTGTTCAAGATCGGCATTCAAGACGTCGGTGGAACACAGGCGGCGATCGAGCTCGGACTGAAGTATGTCCAGGAACTTCTTCCTGAGGTAAATCGCGTCGAACGCGAAACCGTCTCTGCGGGCGAGTTGGTTCTTGGTGTTAAATGCGGAAGCTCTGACGGCTTCTCCGGGATCTCGGCAAACCCGGCACTTGGCTATTGTTCCGATCTGCTGGTTCGAAGCGGCGGCACAGTACTACTGACCGAGGTCCCGGAGTTTTGTGGTGCTGAGCATGTTCTTGCGTCGCGGGCAAAAGATACGGAGACCGGTCGGAAGATCTATCGCATGGTCGACTGGTACAAAGAGTACGCGTCGAAGTTTGGTGCGGTACTCAACCAAAATCCGAGTACCGGTAACAAAGCAGGCGGTCTGCTAAACATCACGATCAAGTCGCTCGGTGCGATCGCAAAAGCCGGAACGACTCGGATCGAAGACTGCGTTGAGTACGCGGAGACGCCGCGCGGTCGTGGTGTGAATCTCATGCAGGGCCCGGGTTACGATCAGGAGTCGACACCCGGTCTCGTCGCGGCCGGCGCAACAGCGGTTATCTTCACGACCGGAAACGGCACGACCATCGGCAACGCGATCGCTCCGGTTATCAAGCTCGCGTCTAATAACGGCGTGTTCAAACGGATGTCGCAGGATATCGACATCTCGGCGGGGAACATCATCGACGGAACTGAGTCGATCGCACAGGTCGGAACGCGTGTCTTCGAACATTTGCGACTCGTCGCGAGTGGTGAGATCGCGGCGAAGGCGGAGATTCTCAAACACCGCGAATTCCAGTTCTGGGCGGAACAGACCGTTTCCCTGTAAGATTGACGAACATGGATTCGGGACAGGTCTTTCAAACGTCGCTATCACTCGGCGGCGAACTCAGCTTCGCTCCGAAGCGAAGTATGCTTTTGCGGCTAATTCGCGCCGCACAACCCATTACAAGAACTGACATCGCCGATCGATTAAAGATCGACAAGAGTACGGTGACCGAAGTCGTCCGACCTCTGATCGATCGCGGCATCCTGCGCGAAGAGGTTTTGGAAACCGGAACGCCTGGTCGCAGACCGCGTGCGCTCACATTCGGCGCTGAGAACGATTATTTTGTCGGTGTAAATCTTGGAGTAAGACACACGCAGGTCGGTGTCACAAGTTTGTCGGGTGACGTCTCTCACGACGATGAATTCGAAACTCCGAAGGACGCGAGTCGTGCGCTTCAGATCGTTCGTGGAAAAATTTCCGAGATAGTTCGGGACCGTCCGGGGAAAACGCTGCGGATGGTCGGGGTAAGCGTTCCCGGTATGGCGGACGCGACGCGGCGAGAGCTGATCTACGCACCGAACCTCGACTGGCGAAATGTCGCGATCTCCGAGAACATCAAGCAAGTTACCGAAGCACCGATCGTAGTCGAGAACGACTCGACGGCGGCCGCGATGTACGAAGCGCGGATGAAGGTTAGCGAGACCGACGACGCAAGTGCGTCAAACTTCGTTCTGGTCAGATCGGGAACGGGGATCGGCGTCGGCCTTGTGATCGGCGGCGAGGTCTATCGTGGAACCGGTGCGGGACGCGGGATCGCGGGCGAGTTTGGTCACATGACTATCGTCGCCGGTGGTAAGCCATGCGTTTGCGGAAACCGGGGCTGTTGGGAGCGCTATGCGTCGGCTGCATCGGCAGCGGCGTTGTATCTCGGCGATCGTCCGATTCGTCCGGGTGAAACATTGCCGCGGTTTGTCGAGATCGTCGCGAAGGCGGAGAACGGTGATATTCGTTCGCGTCGCACGCTGGAAAAGATCGGCGACTATCTCGGCATCGGGATCGCAAACGTGATCATGGGCACGGGTGTGCCGCGTGTCATTATCAGCGGTCGGTTGGTTTACGGCTGGGACCTGATCGTGGAACCGCTTCATGCCGCGGTGCGTCGGAGCATTGTCGGCAAGGTCGACGGATGGTCGGTCGAGGCAGGCTCGCCGTCGGGTTCCGCGTTGGGTGGCGCGCTTGAGATCGCCGTTGAAGGATTTTTGAGTACTGTTTAGGGCTTTGGTCTTTGGTTTCGGTTTTTGGCCGCGTAGCGGACTAATGCCTTTAGCCGTGGGTGGAGCGTTTCGCGGAGCCC
>DATEOJ010000074.1:0-4499 GCA_035274235.1 Pyrinomonadaceae bacterium | reverse complement strand
GTCTCGCCTCGTGACATCGCGTATTGGCTGTTCACGACCAGCTCGCGAAGCGTTTCTTTTCCTTTCACAACGTACAGAACCTGTACGCGCGTATCCGCCCTCATCAGAATGTTCACGGGTCCGATCGACAAGCATTTCGCGATCACTATCGTTCCCGCTTCTGCAAGATACTTATCGAGAGCAGTCTCCTGGGCGCTCGACACAAGGGACGCGGTCAAGACAACCGCGCAAACCATCAGACTTTTCATTTTGTTTCCTCAGTTAGAGAACGGCGGATTTCCGAGAGGCTTGCAAGCGAGGAGCCAGCAGTTCAATTTTGCAATTTGAGATATCGGGTGAGATCAGAAGCGGAAACGCGAAGGCCTAGGTTCCTTCACCTTTTCCGTCGAGCTTCGATTTTAATTCCTTTATTTCCGCTTTTAGTCGTTCGAGTCCCTTAACATGCGCGTTCTGACGTTTGTACTCGTCGAGCGGTTGGATCGGAGTCCCCCACCAAACACCGGGTCGCACAATTTTTCCCGGCAGCACACCGGCCTGAGATCCGATAATTGCACCGCTTTGGACGCGAACATGGTCGCCGAATCCGACCTGACCACCGATCACGCAATCGTCCTCGATAACGACGCTTCCGGAGATCCCGGTTTGAGCAGCGATCACGCAGCGTTTTCCGATCTGCACATTGTGTCCGACCTGGACGAGATTATCGATCTTCGTTCCTTCGCCGATCCGCGTTTCGCCGAGGGCTCCGCGATCGACGCATGTGTTGCCGCCGATCTCGACATCATTCTCGATGACGACTCTGCCGATCTGCGGAAACTTTAGGTATTCGCCACCTGCCTCGGCATCCCGCACATAGCCGAAGCCGTCCGCTCCGATGACAACACCGGAATGCAGAACGACGTTGTCACCAACGGAACATCCGTCATCGATCACAACGTTCGCGTGAAGGACGCAATTCGATCCAACCGTTACGTCGTCTCCGATCTTCGCTCCGGCGCGAAGATGCGTGCCGTCGCCGACGTTCGAGTTTTTACCGACGCAGACAAACGCTCCAACGAAAACGTCCTTTCCGATCGTCGCGGTCGGGGAGATCACTGCTGAATGATGAACTTCGGCCGAACGAGATTTGCGGGGATGAAGAACTGCAGCTACTCGTGCGAACGCGAGTTTTGGATCCTTCACGATAATGGTGGTGAGATCGGTGAACGCATCGCTCGATGAAGTGATCACGCACGAAGCAGCGGTCGACGGCGACGTCTCAGCCTTGTCAAAAAACGCGACCTGTCCGGTGCCTGCGTTTGTGATATCGGCGACGGACGTGATCTCGACATCACCGTCGCCGCGCAGTTCACCGCTGACAAGATCAGCTATCTCGCACGTTTTCATTCGTTCAATTTATACGCTTTTGTTTGAAAAGTCAGGCGCTTCGCTCGGCAGAGTCGATCGCGGATTGAAGGAAGATCTCGATGCCCTCGATAGAAAAACCGTGATCGCGTTCAAGGCGTTTGAGAACCGGGGCTGACTCGCTGTCCATAAAATCCAGATCGGCGAGATCGACCGTCACGTCGCGACCGTAGTGAGACCGCATCTCAAGTGCGAGCTTTTCGAGAAGGACGGCGTCGTCGATCATCATGTCGCCTTCAACTCTAAGCGTCACATGACCGTCGCCTTCGTCTATACTCTGGGTGATATTGGTAGCCATAGTTGAGTCCGCCTGGTCGTTCTGACTACGTTTCGGCGCCCACGGCAGTTTCCCCGTGTCCCGAAATTTTACAAATCTTTAACTTTTACTCGGTGACTTGGATGCCCGTACGCGACTTTCGTGTTGTAAGGAAGACCCCGGCGAAAACAAGTATCGCCGCGATTATAAACCGGAAATCTATGGTTTCTCCCAAAAAAATTACGGCGAAGGCGAAACCGATGAGCGGCTGGAGATATACGAACACAGCGACCGTCGAAGGCGGCACGCGGGCAAGCGCCCATGCGTTTAGGAAGTAAGGGGCCGCGGTTCCGCCGATCGCGATGTAAATGCAAGTAAGCCAGATCCCAGGTCCGATGCTGCTTAAATCTACCGGAGCGAGCGACATTAAACCCAGCGGAACGCATACGACACTCGCATATATGAACACCCACATCACGGAGCGGAATGCTCCGTTTCGGGTAATAACCGATTTCGATGTCGCGACATAGATCCCGTAAGAGAGTGAGTTGAGGATGATCATGATGTCGCCGAGTGTCGACTCTGAAGAGAACGACGCGGCTCGGGGATCGATCAGCAAGATCACTCCGACGGCGGCCAAAATTATACCGAGGATCGTTGCTCGTCGCAGCGGCTCCGTCCCGACGATCGCCCCCACTACCATCGCGAAGATCGGGATAGTTACCGCCAGCAGGGAAGTGTTCGAGGCTTTTGTAAGTGAAAGCCCGCCGACGAATAGAAGCTGATTGAATACGACACCGAACAGGCTGAGTATGGCTAGACGCAAGTAGTCACTTTTTTCGTGCAGCCAGATCCGCCGTCGGTAGAATTGGATGAGAAACAAAACCAGCGCGGTTACACCGACGCGAATCCCGACCAGCGACACGGCGGGCAGGACGGCAAGGACCACTTTCGCGATCACCGGCAGCGAACCGAAGAACGCCTGGACAAGGAGCAGCGCGATGAACGGATGCTCGTAGGCTGCGGTTTCTGTTTTGACGGTTGCCGGTTTCAAAATGTAGATGGACTAGTGATAATAGCAAGTTCGATATCTCTTTATCGATTCACCTCTTAAAAGAAGGAGTACTTAATGACATTTCGTTTCGGGTCGCTTCGGCGACCAATGATCGCTTTACTCGTCGTCTCGATCGTTACTCTGCAGACGCTCGGTCAGGCAACGGCAGCCGTTGTCACAACGCCGAAACTGGCAGGCATCGAGGCTGAACTCGCGGAGAAGATCACCGTTGCGTCGATCAAGGATATGACCGCGGCGCTTTCGGCTCCGGATATGGAAGGGCGGGGAACCGGTCAACCGGGTGGAGACAAAGCAGCCAACTGGATCGCGGATCGCTTCAAAGCTTTCGGCCTCAAGCCGCTTGGGGACAAGGGCTCGTACCTGCAGAAGATCGAATTCAAGGAAACGGTTCTCGCTTCTGATTCGGCGTTCGCCGTCGGGGATCAGACCCTTGCCTACGGAACCGACTTCGCCTTTCTGCCGATGAACAACGGTAACAAGTCGATATCGGGGGACACGGTGTTCATCTCGTATGGCATACAGTCGAAGCCGTCGAATGTCGACATGCTCGGGGGGGCGAACCTCATCGGCAAAGTTGTTGTCATGTTGGAAGGTCCGCCGCCCGGTATTACGAAACAGGACTGGGAGAAGCAAGGATTTCAGAGTGCGGTCATGCAGTCGGTCATCTTCGGAGGTGCGTCTGCCCTTGTCATCATCGGACTCGGAAACGAAGAGCATCCGCCGGAGGAGTCGATCAGCTATAACAGCCGACGCCAGATCTCGCTGCCGAATGAGAAAGGTTGGCTTGCGGAAGTTCCGCCGATCGTGTATGTGAGTTCGAAGGGGGCGGAGAAACTCTTTGCGAGTTCGGGAGTGACCCTGAAGCAGGCACTCGAAAGCGCGGTGACCCGGGAATTCAAACCGATACAGCTAAAGCAGAAGGCAAAGATCGTCGCGAAGTACACGACGACCAAAGTCATCGGAAATAACGTGGCTGGTTATCTGGAAGGGTCTGATCCGAAACTCAAGGCCGAGGCTGTTCTCTTTTCCGCTCACTATGACGCGTACGGCAAAGAGAACGGAAAGATCTACCCAGGCGCCGCCGACAATGCTCTTGGTACTGCGGAGTTGCTAGCAGTGGCGGAGGCGTATTCGAGGGCATCGCAGAAGCCAAAGCGGTCGATGGTGTTTCTCGCCGTGACAGGTGAGGAGTATGGACTCTATGGTTCCAAGCAATGGGCGAAGGAGCCGACGTGGGATATCAAGAAGGTCGCGGCGAACCTTAACCTCGATGGCATTGGTTCAGAGGTATATGGACCGGTGAAGACGATGGTCGGCTATGGCGCGGAGCATTCGTCTCTTGGTGCCGAGCTTGAAGCGGTCGCGAAACTTTTCGACGTAAACGTCATCCCCGATCCGATGCCGGATGAAAAGGTATTCTATCGATCCGATCACTACTCGTTCGTCGAACGCGGCGTCCCGTCATTGATGTTGCTCGGAGCCCCTGCCGGTGCAAAAGAAGTTTGGATGAAGCGGATCAAGGACTGGGAGAAGACGGATTATCATCAACCGGGTGACGTTATTCAACCGACCTGGGTTTGGGAAGGCCCCGAAACGGTCGCCGAGGTGATGGCAATTCTCGGATGGAGAATTTCGGAAACCGAGGCGATGCCGAAGTGGCTCGCGACCTCACGCTTCGCGAAACTGGAGCGAGGGAATACGAAGGAGATCCCGGAGGAGAAGTAGTTCCGTTTTGAGTTCCGCCGTGAGGCGGATCTTAACGCA
>DATEOJ010000073.1:0-3203 GCA_035274235.1 Pyrinomonadaceae bacterium | reverse complement strand
TCAGTTCGCAATCACGTTTGGTGCGATGGCGTTCTCGACATTCGTGTTCGACACCCTCGACGTCACGATGCGGCTCGGCCGCTATCTGATACAAGAGCTGCTCGGGATCCCGGGTCATCTGGGTGCGTTGATCGGAACGCTAGTGACCGTTGCGCTTCCGTTCGCGTTGATCTTCTTTGCGAAACCCGGATCGTACGTCGAGTTTTGGACGCTCTTCGGTGCGTCAAACCAATTACTTGCGGCGCTGACTCTCCTCTCGATCACCGCCTGGCTGTATAAGGCGCGACGACGCATTGCCTTCACACTCATTCCGATGTTGTTCGTTCTGACCATCACGCTCTGGGCGCTTGGTTCGATGGTCTACGCAAACCTTCAGGCTGCAACCGGTGTCGATGTAAAGCTGATCAACGGCCTGACGTCACTCGCATTGATCGTTCTCGCGATCTTTCTCGTTGTGACAGCCTGGATCAAGTCGAGGGAGATCGAGGTTGCGCCTCCGCCTTCGGATGTCCTTTAAAACAAACGCTTTTTTGCAAGCTTGGGGAGCATTGTTGAAATCTTCTTCGGACACAGAGAAAGATCTCACGCAGAGCTCGCGAAGCCCGCAAAGAAGACTGGCTTTACCCACACCACAACATTACCGCGAAGAAGCTTTGCCTTCTCTGCGGACTTTGCGAACTCTGCGTGAGACAAGAGCGGAGTTGCGCGAGGACGCGGCGTTACGTCAGATTGTTCACCACACGTCGAATTCCGTGTTTGATTAGCTCAACATTAAAATTAATAAGAAGCCCGAGCCGAACATCAGCTAATCGCAGATAGGTTAATAGTACCTTTCCATGGATTGGCGCTAGCGCCTCTATAGACTTCGTTTCGACAATTACCTTGTTGTCAACGACGATGTCGGCCCGAAATCCCAAATCGAGATGAACCTCTTCATAAACTGCCGGAATGGGTCGCTCTACTGCGACTCGAAAACCATGCTTCTGAAGTTCAAAGGCTAGTGATGCTCGATAAACGGATTCTAGTAAGCCGGGTCCGAGGGTGTTGTGGATCTTGAAGGCGCGGTCAACAATTATTCGGGAGATTTCATTTTCATGCATATGGGAGTTCCTTCCCTCTTAAAAAGGGAGGATCAGTTTACACCACCATTGCAAGACCACTACATTGTTTCTCACGCAGAGCTCGCGAAGACCGCAAAGAAGAAACCTATTCGAAATGTGGACATGTCTGCACGAAGAGGATTTCTTCGCGTGCTTCGCGAGCTCTGCGTGAAATCTTCTTCCGAGGAAACCACGCGCTGGGTCTCACGCAGAGTTCGCAAAGCGCGCAAAGAAAACCGCGCTCAAGAATTGTGATCTTTTTTCGATATCTCCCACGCGTAAATATCGGGGAGGTGCCCATATATGACAACAATCAATGAAATAGCACCTGATATTTTCAGGATCAATACCTACTTCCCGGACTTCAATCTCGGTTTCAGCCAGTTTCTCGTTCGCGACGAACAACCGCTTCTGTTCCATACGGGAATGCGCGGGATGTTTCCGATCGTGCGTGACGCGGTTGCGACACTGATCGACCCGACGAGCCTTCATTGGATCGGCTTCAGTCATTTCGAAGCCGACGAGTGTGGTTCGATAAAGGAGTGGCAGGCGATCGCGCCGAATGCGACGCCGGTCTGCAGCATGATCGGCAAGATGGTGAGCGTCGATGACTTCTCGACCCGACCCGCGAAGGGAATGGTCGACGGCAAGGAGTTCTCGACCGGTGCGCACACGTTTAGGTTTATCCAAACGCCGCACGTCCCGCATGGTTGGGACGCCGGTCTCTTGTTCGATACGACGACCGACGTTCTCTTCTGCTCCGATCTCATGCATCAGAGCGGTGACGTCGAACCGCGGACATCGAACAGTGTTTTGGATCGGGTGCGTGAAACGCTCGTCGAGTATCAGGCAAGTCCCTTGGCGGACTATCTGCCATACACGCCGATGACCGAGTCGATCATGGAAAAATTAGTGTCGTTGAATCCGAAAGTCCTTGCGGCGATGCACGGATCGGTATTTGAAGGTGATGGGGCAAACGCACTGAAGGATTTCTCAGGGATCGTTCGTGACGTTTTCGGACAAGGTCCTATCGTTCTCGCAGCGGCGTAGGTTCTAGTGTGCGGGTCGTGTGATCGGTGACGCTCGCCGGCTCGCGATACTCTTCAAGCGGGTTCGTCGAACGCGGTGGAAGTTGGACCGCGGGCGGCGGGCTTGTTCTTTGCGGAAACTCACGTGAGCGAAGGTCTGCATCGATCAGCTTCGACACCTGCCGCATCATCATAAAAGAGATCGCGCAAAGAGCGACGAGGTATACACATCCAAAGACGAAGACGGGCTCGGGAGTGCGCGATGTCTCTAGGAGGATCGCCATAAGTCCGGCGAGAATGACCAGCCCGACGATGGTAGTGCAAGCGGTGGCCGCGATCATAACGCCGGTGATGGATCTTGGGGGAGGACTTTCGCGTCTAAGCTGAGCACCGCAGTTATTGCAGTAGTTCAGTCCTTCGTCGATCGCTTTTCCGCATCGTTCGCAATACATCTGGTTTTAAGTTCCTTTCAATGGTCCGATCTTTTCTTCGAGCCACGTGGTCAGATCGTCGATGGATTCAATGTGGATAGGCTTACCCTTCCAGGCCTTGATCGCGAAGATGATCAGCATGATGGTCGTCACCGCGGTGAAGATGGCGTTACCGACGCCGGCGACGCTTGTGATCTCGCTGATGAATCCGAGGATCGTAGTTACGATCAGGATACCGACATGTGCAGCGAGTCCTTGTGCTGCGTGAAACCGAACCTTGTTCTCTTCCTTCGGGATGATGAGGAGTAGGATCAATCCGGCGACGAGACCTATCGAGAACGGAATATAAGGAAGCGTGATCAACAATTTCTCCGGCAGCCCGGTCTTGGTGACCTTGCGCTCCGAAGCGCGGTTCATGTCGGCGAGCGTTGCCGGCTGATAGGTGGCAATCGGCTGCGCCGGTTGATATGAATAAGCTTGAAAATCTGAGTCGCTGAACCTGCGCGTTTCTTCTTCGGTGACACTTGGCGGAGTGGTCGGGAACTCCGATGTACTATAGGGCGACGCTGGCGGACTGTCGTAACGCGGGGCCGGAGCAGCTTTTGCTTTCTCCGGAAACTCCGGATCCAGCGGGTTTGTGTCGA
>DATEOJ010000072.1:0-25941 GCA_035274235.1 Pyrinomonadaceae bacterium | reverse complement strand
CGCGGAGATCGCGGAGATGCTGCCTGAGAATCCTCCGCGATCTCCGCGTGCCCTGCGTTAGAAACGCGCTCCGTGAGGGCCGCGAGCAAAGATTCCAACTGATCTCCCCGCTGCAGCTCTCGAAGTCCGGGCGTGTTCGGTGAAGATATATTTACTGCAATGTAGTCGGCGACATCGTAGACGAGATCGAGACAGCCGAGGTAGTTCACGACGGCGTCTTCGTTTGGAACATCCTTGTTCTTCCCGATGTTGACGCCAACGATACAACGTCGTTCCAGCCCGCGCAGACGCTCGGCTACGACTCGCGCTCCGTCATTATTAAACCCGAGCCGATTTATCAGCGCCTTGTCTTCAGGCAGTCGAAACAGACGCGGCTTTTCATTTCCTGTCTGCGGTTGGAGTGTGACCGTCCCGACCTCAACGAACCCAAACCCGAGCGACGCGAGTTGATTGACGACGACGCCGTTCTTGTCAAAACCCGCAGCGATTCCAATCGGACTCGAGAATCCAAGTCCGAATCTCTCGACCTCAGCGAACGTTTCGCCTGCGGGTCCCGCGAGCATACCGGACAGACCAAGTCGCATCGCCTCTATGCCCAACTCGTGCGCCGTCTCGGCGTCGAGCCGGAACATCATCGGTCGGACTAGTTTTTCGTAGAGACTCGACATGCAAAGCGTAGATGTTAAATGAAGCCCTAAATAAATTGAAATCTAATGCTTTCAATCTTTGAACTTCCTTCGTGGCTTTGTTACGATTTGCACTCGAATGGCTGACGAATTCAAGCTCAACGAGAAATCCCGGATAATGGACAGCGCGCGAATGAAGCGTGCACTTTCGCGTCTCGCGTCGGAGATAGTCGAGGAAAATCAGGGAGCAAAAGACCTTTATATAGTCGGGATCCGCCGGCGTGGTGTGCCGCTCGCGGAGCGAATAGTTGACAGGATCGAAGTGATCGAAGGCGAGCGTCCGCTGTACGGCATCATCGATATCACACTTTATCGTGACGACCTTTCGACCGTCGGCGCGAATCCGATCGTCAATCGAACGGAGTTAGACGATGACATCGAGGGCAAGATCATCGTCCTCGTCGACGACGTTCTATACACAGGCCGAACGATCCGCGCGGCGCTCGATCAATTGATGGATTTCGGCCGTCCGCGAAAAGTGCAACTCGCCGTCTTGATCGACCGCGGCCGCGAACATCGTGAGCTTCCGATCCAAGCGGACTTCGTAGGAAAAGTCGTACCGACGAAACAGACCGAGATAATAAAGGTAATGCTAAAAGACTACGACGACGTGGAAGCCGTCGGCATATTCGAAAAACCCGCTGGATAATTGCGGATCGCGAATCGCGGATTGCGGATTTCTCCCTATGACGCAAGACGAGTTGAAAAAACGAACGAAAGATTTTGCACTGCGCGTGGCGAAGCTTGTTGCCACGTTTCCCAACACTTTCATGGGTCGGCATGTTGGCGGCCAGCTTACGAGGTGCTCAACGTCGGTTCCAGCGAATTATCGCGCTGCATGTCGCGCTAGATCAAAAGCGGAATTCATCGCAAAAATGGGAATTGTCGAAGAGGAAGCTGACGAGTCAGCTTTTTGGATTGAGTGGGCTGTGGATTGTCACCTAACGAAAGGGCGTCGTATTTCAGCTTTACTTGATGAGGCGTACCAACTGTTAGCAATCTTCGTCGCCTCCATAAATACAGCTCGGGGCCACAAACGATGACGTTGGAACAGCGAATCCGCAATCCGCAGTCCGCAATCCGCAATCAACAGGAGAAACCGTACCGAAGACGAGACCTGTTGGGAATCCGAAATCTATCGGCAGACGACATCATCGGCATCCTCGACACCGCCGAAAACTTCCGCGAGATCAATACCCGCGAGATCAAGAAAGTCCCGACCCTGCGCGGTAAGACCGTCATCAATCTCTTCTTCGAAAACTCAACTCGCACACGTACCAGCTTTGAGCTCGCAGCCAAACGTCTTTCCGCCGATGCGGTCAACATAAGTGTCTCTTCATCCAGCGTGACGAAAGGCGAGACGCTACTTGATACCGCGCTCAACCTCGATGCGATGGCTCCCGACTGCATAGTCGTGCGTCATTCAAGCGCGGGCGTCCCGCATCAACTCGCAAAGGTGAGCCAGGCCGCGATCGTCAACGCCGGCGACGGAGCAAACGAACATCCGACACAAGCACTTCTCGACGCGATGACCATCCGCGAACATAAGAAGAAGATAAAAGGTCTCAACGTCGCGATCGTCGGCGACATCCTTCACAGCCGTGTCGCAAGATCTAACATTCACCTTCTAACAAAACTCGGAGCAAAGGTACGGGTCGCCGGACCGGGCACCTTGGTTCCAAGCGACTTCGCGTATCTGATCGACGACACGTCGTCCGACAATCCAAAATCCAAGAACCAAAATCCAAAATTGGAAGTCGTTCCAAGGATCGAAGATGCCATCGAGGGAGCTGACGTCGTGATGATCCTCCGCATACAACGCGAACGTCAGGACTCGGCCTACTTCCCCACTCTCCGCGAGTACGCGATCCATTACGGACTGACGAACGATCGTCTTTCACTCGCAAAGAAAGACGCGATAGTTCTACATCCCGGTCCGATGAATCGCGGTATCGAGATCTCGTCCGAAGTCGCCGACAGTTCCAGGTCATTGATCCTCGATCAGGTAAAGTACGGCGTCGCCGTGCGTATGGCGGTACTTTACTTATCAACTGGCGGGAGCATGGTTAGTTCTTGAGACTGTTTCGTGTAGTTTCGTGTGCGTTCCTGGTTCCAGATCCTGTCGACGTTTCTAACCACTAATTCACACGAAGCCACACGAACAACGAACACGTAAGCACTCGCATTCGGAGGTAAGTCCACTATGAGATCATTTCGATTCCCTGCCCTTCTTGTTCTCGCAGCCACGCTCTTTGCCGCCTCAACTAACGCTCAGGCACCGGCTCCAAAAGTTTTCACGGAGAAAGATCGCGAGTTCGCGCTCAAGTACGCAAACGACACACGCGACGACTATGTGAAGCAACTCACCGGACTAAGCGACAAGCAGCTGAACTTCCGCTCCGCTGAAGGTCGTTGGACGATCGGTGAGATCGCAGAGCACATCATCGTTGTCGAGAATGCTCTGAGGGGTATGGTCGACGGTGGAATGAAGTCGCCGGTGCCTGACTGCAAGGACTCATTTCGAATTCAAGACGTCGGCGTCATCCTCGGCATCACGAATCGGCAACAGAAGTTCACGGCACCCGAGCCTGTCCGTCCGAACGGTCGTTGGAAAACGATTCCCGATCTGCTCACGAACTTTGGCACGACGAGACAAACGACGATCGACTACATGACCAACATGAAGGAAGACATGCGTTCACACTTTGCGAGTATGCCTCTGGGTCGCTTAGACGCCTTTCAAGGGTATCTGTTTATGATCGGCCACAGCGAACGACACCTGGCGCAGTTGAAGGAAGTAAAAGCTGACGCGAAGTTTCCGGCGAAGTAAGACGGTTTTCTTCAGTGACAAGTGGATAGTGACAAGTGGATAGTGAGGAAGACTTTCCACTTGTCACTATCCACTTGTCACTTGTCACTGAAGAAAAATGAACAAGTCCCGAGTGCCCCGAACCGGATACCCGGGACTTGTTGCTGGGGAGAGACTAAAACACAAACTTCGCGCCGAACTGGAACGCTCGCGGTCCGCCTGTGCCGAACACGCTCGTCGCTCTTTGCGTCGGACGGAGTGACGTGACCTCGTTAGCCGGTGTTCCCTCGATCGGAAGAACGAGGTCGTTCACGTTAACGAGATTCGCGATATTGAAGAGGTTGAATACCTCCCCCGTCAACTGCAGACGATATTTCTCGCTGAAGTTGATCGTCTTCGTCACGCGAAGATCCTGAGAAATAAGCGAGTCACCGCCTATCTGCGTATCCTCGGGCAACAGGCCTATCCGGAATATCTCCTGGTCATACAGATCACAACGCAAAGCCGCGTCGAACGAACACGGTGCCGTGTTCGGTAGTCCGCCAATACTATTGTTGTAATTCGAGATCAGAGTATTCAGATGACTCACCGAACGGATCTCTCGCCCAACCGAACCCGGCCCGGTGCCCGGCAGGTACGTAAGGAACGTACCGCTAGCGCTGAGGTCGGCACTGTTCGGCAAGAACACGCTCTCCGGAAGGCCGCTGAACGCCGTCGAGATAAACGACACCGTCCAGTTACCCAGCAAGTTCCGTTTCACGAACGAACTGTCGTTCTTGAACCACGGCAACTCGTAGATACCGCTCACGACGAAGCGATGCTTACGATCCAAACCAGCGAGACCGAAATCTGCTCGAAGGTTGTTTAGATCCGTCGGAACTCCGCCCAAGCCAAGCGAGTCCGCACTGAATGCTTTGAACGCAGACCATGCGTAACTTGCCGTGAACTGGAATCCGTTGCTGAACCGTCGATCGAGTCTCGTCAAGATACCCGAGTAAGTCGAGAACGCTGACGAGTCGACATACGGAATCGGGAACGGAAAAGCTTCACCGAGTCTCGGACCCGCGATCGAATCCGCTTGGTTCACATCGAACAAATTCGATTCGTTGCGTCCCTTGCGGTAGTTGTAGTCGACTTGCAGGACCATGTTCCACGGCAACTCGCGCTGAACACCGATCGAGTACTGGAACGAATACGGCACCTGGAAGTTACTCGAGAAGATCGGTCCTGAAACCGAACCTGTGCACTCGAGTCCTGTGGGAAGATCGCAGTCCGTCAACCTCGATTCGAGATCCGCACGCAGAGCCGGCCATAACGCCATCGCTTGCGCCAGTGTCATGTCGCCGGGGTCGAAACGTCCGTTGCTGTCCGCGTTGAACGGAAGAAGCAGCGGACTTACTATCTGGGTTCCGACAAGGAACTGCTCCGCACCGACGGGACCAAGATCTGCTCGTTCGAACAGACGCAGGTTGTCGATGATGTTGTCGTAGTACATTCCGAAGCCGCCACGGATGATCGTCTTACCATCGCGCCCCGGATCCCATGCAAAACCGACACGCGGCGAGAAGTTGTTCCAGTCGCGTCCCGGGGCCTTGGTACCATCTTCGAACAACGGCGCGATCACCTCGGGCCGCTGCAGGTCGTGGTTCCAAAGATTGGTGTCGATGCGATAACCCAGACCGAAGTTCAGCGTTAGGTTAGGACGAACCTTCCACGAATCGCCGGCATAGAACGAGAACCGGTGATTGATCGTGTCGCCTTCATGATTGAACGGAAGTTGCGGACTCCCGACTCCCATCGAAATGTCCTGCACAAACGCGTTCATGAAATCGGCCTCGGTGTTGAACGGAACCGGGTTCCCTTCTTCATCGATCGAGAACAAGCGGAACCTCACCGGGTTAGCAAATGTGAACGTTCCGCCGATCGACGTCCATTCATAATTGCCACCAAAGTTAAGCGTGTGCTTTCCCTTGATCCACGTCAGGTCGTCTTTTAGTTGGAACCGGCGCTGCGGTGTGTCTTGCGGCGTCACCGCATTCGTACCCGACCGCCAATCCTGTTCAGGATTGATCCGGATCTCAGGAACGCCGAGTGTCGTCGCATGGATCGCGTTGTCGAAGTGACTGTAATTTCCGACAAAGCTGTTGCTGATATTCGCTCCAAACAGGTAGGTCAGCCCGCCGACGAAGTTGTGCGAGCGGTTTGTGACGAGCTGATCGTTCGAAGTGAAGATCCCGTTCGTGCTCTCTCTCGGAAGGATTCCGGAGCCCGGCGGGTAGGGGCCAACCGCCTCATTATCATTGAATGAGTAGCGGAAGTAAGACGAAGCACGCTGGTTGATGACCCAGTCGACCTTTGTCGTGAAGAGTGTCTCGTCGAACGGATTCGGAGAGAAGCCCGCGAAGCTCGGTGCACGAAGCGGGTTATAGATCGATGAGCCGTCCTGATTGTTTCGTTCATAGCTCCCGAAGAAGAACAGCTTATCTTTAATGATCCGACCGCCGAGTGTTCCGCCGAATTGTTGACGATCGAACGGAATGCTTTCGGCACGAGCCTCGACCGGAATGCCGTTGAACGCATCAAGCCGGTTCAGCGCCGGGAACGCGGCAAACGAGTCGTCGCGAGCAAAGATGAACGCGTTGCCGTGGAAGTCATTGCTTCCCGATCGAGAGACCACGTTTACAGAACCACTCGCTGAAGCTCCGGTCGATAGACCAAAGTTCGCGAGTCCGATCTGAAATTCCTGGATGATCTCCTGCGAGAAGTTTTGAACGGTCGTGCCGACAACATTATCGACGACCGATCCGCCGTCGACGCTGATCTGCGTCGATCGTCCAGCCTGACCACCAACCGAAATACCGGTGAAGTTCGCCTTCGTCGGATCGAATGATCCGCCGTCGACTCTTTCCGTACCCGGCTGGAGTTGCGCGAGATCGAGGAAGTTTCTTCCGTTTAGCGGAAGGTTCTCGATCTGGCGTGTGCTGACAACACCGGAGACGGTATTGTCGCTTCGCTCGATCTGCACCTCGGTGTCCGGTGTGACGGTTACCGATTCGGCAGCTCCACCTAGTTCAAGGCTTACATCAGCGGCCGCGATCTGCCCAACTTGAACTTGAATGCTTTCGAGGATCGATTGCTTGAAGTTCGTTGCCGCGACCTTCACTTCATAATTGCCGGGCTGAAGCTGAAGTATTCGATACTGACCGCTGTCGTTTGTGACAACGGTCCGCGACGCGTTTGTCGCGATGTTTCGCACGGTAACAGTCGCGCCTTGAACGACTGCACCTTGCGGATCTTTCACCGTTCCTTCGATAGAACCGAACGGATCCTGTGCTGCTGCGTCTATGAGTGGGACAAGCAGAAAAGCAAAAAACAATAGGCGTAGTTTTCTCATTTTTCCAACTCCTTACAAACTACAAAGGACTTGAAAAAGTGCTATACTCCGCGCGGCCGTCGCCTTGGCGGTGGCTGCGAGTCTGATACAGGCTCAAAACACTTGAAGCCATCGTCGTTCGGCGGATTATTTCGCGATAGCACGCCGACGATCGATGGCTTTAAGATTGCATAGCTACCCTTTTTCCTTCGTATCTAAAATTAGTACCTCGTGACCCCGAAATCGGGTTCGTAAAAAAGCATTGGGAGTGCTTCGCGGTTCACTAACGCAAACCGAACGCCACGTTAAGAATGAGTGTTTTGGGGTGAAAGTTTGGCAGACCTAAGATAAGCACCGCCGAATACAACTGGCACTAATTTAGGATTTCGGATAAATGGGTCAGCACGCTCCAATTTTCTAAACAATGTTTGCAAAGGACGGGATTTGTGCTTACCCTTTAAGTTGTTTGATAGCTCTCTTTACGTATTGGTTGTCGCGCCTGCGAAGATTTTGTGACGAATAGAATCTTTCTCAGGGTGAATGCCCCACCATCGAGTTCGAGATGAAACTTTTTATTGCCAACGGCCATCTGATCGATCCGGCCGCGCCCGAGAATACCGGAATGTCGGTTCTGATCGAGGACGGTCGAGTTTCTGCATGGTTACGTCCTAACGAGAAACCGCCAGAAGGTTGTGAGATCTTCGATGCGTCCGGTTTGCTAGTCGCGCCGGGATTCATCGACATGCACGTTCATCTGCGTGAGCCGGGACAAGAACACAAGGAGACGATAGCAAGCGGTTGTGCGGCGGCCGTCGCGGGCGGCTGGACCGGCGTGTGTCCGATGCCGAACACCAATCCGGTTAACGACAATGCGGCAATCACGCGATACATGATCGAGCAGGCGGAGCGAGCCGGTCTCGCAAACGTGTTCCCGATCGGCGCGATCACTAAGTCGTCTGACGGAAGTGAACTCGCGGAGATGGGTGAGATGAAAGCGGCAGGTGCGGTGTCGGTGTCGGATGACGGTCGTCCGGTTCCGAACGCAGGCATCATGCGACGTGCGATGCAGTATGCACGCGACTTCGATCTTCCGGTGGTCGATCACTGTGAAGACAAGTCACTTTCGTCGGGCGGCGTGATGCACGAAGGAAAACTGTCGCTACTGCTCGGTCTGAAAGGCATGCCCGCGCTCGCGGAAGACATCGATGTCGTGCGTGACATCATCCTGGCAAACGAGACGGGAGCGCACATTCACATCGCGCATGTTTCTACGCGAGGTGCGATCGAAGCGGTTCGTCGGGCAAAGAACGAAGGTATAAACGTTACGTGCGAAGTAACACCGCATCACTTCACTCTCTCCGACCGCGCCGTTGAGGGTTACGACACGAATACAAAGATGTCACCGCCGCTGCGCAGCGATGAACATCTCGAAGCGGTCATCGACGGATTGAAGGACGGAACGATCGACGCGATCGCGACCGATCACGCGCCGCATCACGCCGATGAGAAGGCACTCGAGTATGACAGAGCGCCGTTTGGCATCACCGGTCTTGAAACCGCGATCGGCCTCGCTTTCAACGAGCTAGTTCACAAAGGCGTCATCGATCTCGCACGCCTTGTCGAACTCTGCTCGACCAACCCTGCTAAGATCTTCAGACTGAAAGATCGCGGGACGCTCGCACCGGGATCTATCGCTGACGTAACGATCATCGACCCCGAACTCAACTGGGCCTACACGAACGCCGACTCGCGTTCGAAATCGCGCAACTCGCCATTCGATGGCTGGACATTTACCGGTCGCTCCGTCGCGACAGTAGTCGGAGGCAAGATCGTCTACAACAATCGCGGTGAGTAATCTCACCCTCTAAAGCGATCCGCTTAGACTTTAGTCTTTTGAAAAATCGAGCTGGCCCCCGCGTTTGGAGGCCAGCTCGAACTATTACATCGAGTGTCAGCGGCCGACTCGCATCGCGACTTCAGCCAAGTCTTCGTCTCCGCCGGGCAGTGGCTTCAGATAATTCTTGTGGCCATAGTTCGCAACCTTTCTTCCCTGCGTCCTCGCCGCTTCATCAGCAAAGCGAAAATGAATGCCGAGCAAGACGCGAGCATCGACCACTTCCTGGGCCGCGTCCGAAAAGCTTTCGAAATTGCGGGTGTCCAGCATGGTTGGTCCCGTGTTTGTGGTTGTGATCGAGAAGGACATCTTGTCCGTTCCGAAGAAGTTTTCCAGCGACTGCATTGTCGCTGACGTTAGAGCGTTCGCGCCGGATCCATAGTCCGGATATGGCGGCGTGGCTATCATCGGTGTCCATGTCGCATCTCCTTCCGTCCGACCGTTGCCGTCGAGATCACCGTTTTGGATAGCCGTGATAGGTCGCCAGAAGACGTAGTAGGCTTTGTCGTTCCACGTATTGATCCCGGCGTCCGCCTGCGACATGCTCACGAGCGCGAGCAGTCGAGAGCTGTCGGAAATGCTGTCAAGATGTTCGATCGCCAAGTCGCGAGCAACTTTGTTCATCATGGCGACAAAGTTACCAGCGTAAAAATTTGCCTGGTCCGTCTGCTCAGGGGTTCTCGAACTACCGGTGGCCGAACCCAGACTTTTGACTTCGTTGTAATCGCGAGCGTAATGCTTGCTCGTCAACGCGGGCGGTGGATCGGAACGGAACTGGAACGGTCGGGTCATAAAGAATGGAGTGATCTGACCAAACCACGGACCAGGATTCATCGCCGAATTCGCGGGCGGCGTCGGACGCCATTGTCCGATCGCAGTACCGCCGGTAAACGACGGCGGCGGTCCGGTCAGCGAACCGTCACACGAACGCAACGCAAGGATCCCGGCCGCCGCCGCAGTGCCAACCGCGATTCCCGGGTCGGTTGTCGGTATGCCGTTCGCGATCAGATAGTTCGCGTACTGCGTATCGAGCGAAGCTGCCTGAAGCGGAAAGCGAATGACCAGCACATCGTGTGCAGCCTTGGCGGCCGCTGCCGCCGGGTTTCCGGACGCTCCGGGAACTTCCACGTAATAAGATTGGTAATCCTTTTCGATCGCTTGCACCGCGTCGTAGATCGCGGCGTTCACGACAGCAAGATCAATCGCACCGGCAGGCCCCGGGCGCGTGGGTCCGGCTGCAACAACGGTTTGCACGGCGATGGCATTCCAGTCGGTGACCGCGTCGGCACGGGCGACCGAACCGAAGGCAGCAACGACGGTAAGAACCACAAGTAAACGAAAACTCCTCGTCAGACTCTTAATTGTGTTTTTCATTGATTTCTCCTTCTTTTTCTTTTGTGGAGCTTGTCGACACGATCCCGACCTTCGGATTCCCTTCGCGGACAATCTGTGTCTCTGCTAACTACCGCGACAGTTCGAAACTCGAGGGGTCAAAAAATGAAGTGGTTGACTTTTGCTGCGTATGAAAATACTGTGTGCAACACCTCATTTGTTCGCTCGTTAAAGAAAACTGACCTCTGATCACCGCCACTGTCGCGTTCTCAAGTGTGGGAGCAGCGGTGCAAAGGAAGGCGATGAACGACTGGCAACGAGTAAGAGCCATATTCGATGACGCACTCCGTCATCCTCCGGCGGACCGCTCCCGCTATGTCGTATCTGTGTGCGGCGACGACGTCGACCTTCAACGCGAGGTTGATTCCTTACTCAAAGCTTTGGACAGCGCGGAGCTCTTTCTTGAAACTCCGGCGATGGTGCAAGTGGTCGAGAATTCGCTTGGACCTGAGCCACGCTTGTCGCGGGGCGAAATGCTTCAACACTATGAAGTCCGCGAGCTTCTCGGTTCGGGTGGGATGGGTGAGGTTTACCTCGCTCGCGACACGCGTCTAAATCGAAACGTCGCGATCAAGGTGCTCCGCGTCAGCTTTCTATCCGACCCTCAGGCGGGTCGACGTCTTCTTCGCGAAGCGCGTGCGGCCGCTCTGCTCGAGCATCCGAACATCTGCCAGATCTACGAGATCTCTGAAAGCGATGAACACAATTTCATCGTCATGCCGCACGTCGTCGGCACAACGCTGGCAGATGTCATTGCTGATGGCGGCCTCAGCACGGGAACCGCTCTCGATTACGCGACGCAGATCGTCGACGGGTTAGCTGAAGCTCACCGCAACGGCGTCATTCATCGCGACATCAAGCCTGCTAACGTGATCGTCAGTGATAAGGGACAGGTAAAGATCCTGGACTTCGGTCTCGCGAAATTTATCGAGGCAGAATCGTCGGAGGAGACGGCTCAAAGATTGAATACAAGCGGCGCAGTTATGGGGACGGTCCCCTATATGTCGCCGGAGCAGCTGAAGGCAAAGCCGGTCGATGCAAGGACTGACATATTCAGCGTCGGTTCGCTGCTTTATGAAATGCTCACAGCGAAGCCGGCCTTCAATCGCGACACCAATGCAGAGACCATCTCATCGATACTCAAAGACGAGCCCGATTGGTCTCACGTACCCGAGCAACTCGCTCCAATTCTAAAACGGTGTCTGGCGAAGGATGTCAGTGAGCGATATCAAACCTCCGATGACCTCCTCGACGATTTGCGCGAAGCTGGCAGAGTCTGGACCGACACCACAGATAATCTCGGCGCCGCGGAGACTGTCGCTACACCGGTGACCGAAACCGGAGGGGCATCCAAAAAGCGACATCTCTACTTCTGGCAAAGCGGCGGTGACGTAAGCCGGGACGAATCTATCGAGGTAGATTCGACAACTGCAACCTCGCGGGTAGGTCCTCTGGGAATGGGAGCACTCGTTCTCGCCATCGTTATCACAGGGGCAGCAGGTGTTTGGATATGGCGAGCGCAACGTATCGCAACGCCCAATTTGGATTCCTTGAAATCCGTGAGACTCACAGCATGGAGGAGTGGTGCGGCCACGAGTTCGACCAATTTCCGGATCTCGCATGACGGAAAGACGATCGCTTATTCGTCGTCGCAGACCGGCGAAAGTGAAGCGATCTACATAAAACAGATTTCCGGTGGTGAAGAGTTTCAGGTAACCAAGGATGAATTTACTAATGTTAGCCCGCTGTGGTCACCCGACGACCAGCGCATCGCTTTTGTTTCGGTCCGAGAAAGCAAACCGGGCATCTACATGAGCCACTTCCTCGGAGGTGTGGTCACTCCTCTGAGGCTTTCGGAGCGCGCCAATATCGTACTTCGGCATTGGGGCCGGAACGACGACTCGATCTACTACGAACAATCCGGAAATCTATTTCGTCTAGACCTCGCTTCACGCGCCGTCGCGCAAATCACCCAACTCCCGGATGAGCCCAGGAACACGCGCTATTTCAGTCTGTCGCCCGACGAAACGCGAGTCGTGTACTGCGACGAGCGAGGTGGGCAAATAGACTTGTGGATGACGCCGGTAAACGGTGGCAAGCCGATTCAACTTACTAACGACGTCGATGGCGAGCTCTACCCAGTGTGGCACCCCGACGGGGCCCGGATCCTCTACAACGTTTTCCGAAACGGGCTCGCACAGATAGATCTGATCAGTAGCGACGGCGGCTCGCCGGTACAGATAACTCGCGGTGATAGCACCTACGTGCTGATCGGTCTGTCGCCCCAGGGCGACAAGATCTATTACTCGAGTACCGAGAAAAAGTCGGACATAGCAAGCGTTGCTGTTGACTCTGGACGCGAAAGTGAAGTCACATCCGAACCCGACCTCGAATTTTGGGGCGATATTTCCCCCGACGGTAAATCGTTCGTTTATCATCTCGGTCTTCCGCATGCCTACGGAAAAATGTTCGAGTCGCCTCTTACGATTCGCACCAGCGACGGAGGAAGTAGACGGCTGGCGGCCAAGGGTCTCGATGCACACTGGCTGCCCGACGGGCGGAGCTTATCCGTCTTGCGAATAAATGAAGCGAATGATTACGAGGTGTGGTTGGTCGATACGGTGACGGGCGAAGAGCGAAAGATAACGCGGGAAGACGTCATGACACCCGCCATCACGCCGATGCCGCTCATGCGCACCGAACCTAGGGATCTCGACTTCTCGCCCGACTCAGAACATTTTGTTTACGTCGCTAGTGCTCGACCGCAGAATGCAAAGATCGGCTCGATCGATACTGGCGAAGTCACCAACTTGACGAAGAACGAGGACCGGAACGTCACATATTCCTCGCCGACCTTTTCTCCGAGCGGCTCCCAAGTTGCGCTGCTCGCAGCCCAACGATCGACGGACAAAACACAAAAGACAACGCGCGGTCTCGAGGTGGTTGAAGGCGACGCTGTTAGAAATCTCTATTCAACAACCGATTCGGTCAGGCTTATCGGCTGGTCAAACGAAACAGAGCTCGTATTGGCGACGGTCCCCGAAATGAATACCGCGTTTCCGATGGTCGTCAATCTCATCGCAGTAACGACGAATGGATCGGTGCGAAAACTCTTTACGCTCAACGACGCTCTCTTCCGAACGCTTAACATCTCGCGAGACGGCAACACCCTCATCTATGTCGCGCGGAACAACGATCGTGAAGACGTTTGGACCGTCTCGTTGAGAGACGGAACACAACCGAAACAGGTTACCTTCAGCGCAAATAGCCGGGTATTCCTTGCGAACCTAGCGTTCTCACCTGATGGCAAAACTATTTACTTTGACAAGCAGGAAGAAATAAACACGATCTCGATGTTTGAGAACTTTAATTGAAAAGGAGAACTACTATGAGCAAAGCAAGACCAACACCCGTGAAAGGACACGTTTCTCCCGATGTGCGGACGTTTTATAGCGCCCTTGGGCAGTTCAATGCGAACATCGTCGCTTGGTATCTGGAGGATCCAGGCAAAGTCAAAGACATACTTGACTGGATAATCGTCCAATGCCCAACCCATGCAGCCGAGTGCAGTTCACTGGGATCGAAGTACATGTGGAATGAAACGACTCATGCATGCGTCCGAGTCGACGGCGATTTCCCTGACGAGGGACCCGTCGGCTGATTTCCGTGGAGGCGTCGCTAGCTCCTTTGGCAGGCAGCCCGAGCTGCAACTCCCGGCGACGCCATTTCGACTTTACATTACGCCCGTCAGCGTTTATTTTTGTGCAGCGCCCTGGCGCCGCCCTCGAATGTCGCCCGACGAGCCTCCGATAACTGAGCAGCTAAAGGAATGGAGTGACGGTAGAAGTCCGGACTCCGATGCCGCCCTCCTCGATCTCGTCTACGCGGAACTCCATAAGCAGGCCCATCGCTATCTCCAACACGAACGGATCGGCCACACACTACAAACAACCGCGCTCGTACATGAAGCGTATCTAAAACTGTCTAAACAGAGATCGGTGGTCTGGCAAAGCCGTTCGCACTTCTTCGCCATCGCTGCCACGCTCATGCGACGCATTTTGATCGACTACGCGAAGTCGCGACATCGAGTCAGGCGAGGCGGGGTGCAGAGCGATGTCCGACTCGACACCGCATTCGAGTTGGCCGCAGGTGAAAGCAAACTCGACCTGATCGAGCTAGACGAAGCTCTCGATCGACTCGCGCAAAAGGATCCCGATCTTGCCCGCATCGTCGAACTCCGTTTCTTCGCTGGTCTCGAAGTTGAAGAGACCGCCGATGCGATGGGAGTCTCGGAATCGACGGTGAAGCGCGGCTGGGCAATGGCAAAAGCATGGCTTCACCGCGAGTTAACAAAATAGTCCGTCGTTTCTACATAAATTTTCCGCATGATAATATTCGGCAAGTTATAAAAGACGTACAGAAGGTTTATCTAACCAGGGAGACGACTCTTAATGGAATGGCTTGCTGATCCTCAGATCTGGATCGCGTTCGCAACACTCACCGTTCTCGAGCTAGTACTCGGCATCGACAACGTAATTTTTATTTCGATCCTCTCAGGCAAACTTCCGGAGGCTCAACAAGCGCGTGCTCGTTACATCGGTCTCTCGCTTGCTCTGATCATGCGGGTGATCCTTTTGTTCTCCCTTTCGTGGATCATCGGATTGACGGAGCCGCTATTCAGCATTTACACACAGCAGATCTCTGGACGCGATCTCGTTCTGATCCTCGGCGGCTTATTCCTGATGGGAAAGAGCACTCACGAGATCCACGGTTCACTCGAAGGAGAGGAAGGCCAGGCGTCGAGCAAACTCTACTCGTCCTTCGCAAGCGTTATTATCCAGATCACGCTTCTCGACATCGTTTTCTCGTTGGACTCGGTGATCACCGCCGTCGGTATGGTCAGTTCGCAGTATGGTGCCGCCGGGATCTGGATCATGATCGCAGCGGTCGTCATCTCGATCATCGCGATGATGGCTTTCGCCGGTCCGATCGGTGCGTTCGTCCAACGACACCCGACGATCAAGATGCTTGCCCTGTCATTCCTCCTACTTATCGGCGTGACGTTGATCGCCGAAGGATTTCATCAGCACATTCCGAAGGGTTACATTTACTTCGCCATGGCGTTCTCGGTCCTGGTCGAGGTGCTGAACATGCGTCTACGCAAGAGCGGAGCCAAACCGGTTCATCTGCACAACGCTTATTCGGACGAAGACGAAGCAAAAGTGACGGGGTCGTGAATCATGAAACGTAGCACCTGGATCATCGGGCTTGTACTTCTCGTCGTATCCGGCGTGTCGGCCCAATCCGATATTCGCAAAGTCGACTTTAAGAACTTTACATATCCCGTCCTGTGCATCGGTCAGAAGGCGACCAACATTACGGTGAAGGATGGCGAGTATCTCAGGGAGAAACAGGAAGACGGTTACGTCGATCGATTCTCCTTCAACGTATTCGATGTGAATTTCGGCGACGTGACCGGCGATCAGATAGATGAAGCGATCATTCTCGGCTCTTGCAATACGGGCGGCACGGGAAACTTCTCCGAGGGATTTATCTACTCGATGAAAGCTGCGAAACCTTCGCTTATCGCGCGAATTCCGGGCGGCGATCGGGCGTACGGTGGCCTTCGTGAGACTCGAACAGAGGCCGGAAAGCTCGTCGTCGAGAGTAATGATCCCGGTGTCGATGGTGCGGCGTGTTGTCCGCAGCGGATCCTGATGAATCAATACCGAGTATCCGGTGGAAAGCTCGTTAAGGTTGGAAAGGAAATGTCCCGCGACATTTTTCCGACTGAACGGATCAAGTTTGCGGCGGGCACTTCGGGGAAGTCTTGGTCAGTCGACATTCCCCGGCAAGAGGGCAAGCGATTTATTATCGGTGCCCGCGCAGGTCAGACGCTGACCGTTTCGGTGAATACGGATCAAGCGTCGTTGCGATTGCTCGATGAAGCCGATACAAAGTTTGGCGTCAACAACTTCCTGGTGAAATTACCGCGGAACGGCGACTACACGATCGAAGTTCAAAACAACGCGGACGGTCCGTTGACCGTTGAGGTTAATGTGAAGATCCAGTAAGCGACTGGAGCTCGGGCGGCGCTCATCGCATCCGCGTTTTTCTTTGCGGCTTTGCCGCCATGATGAGCGGTGAGCCTATGGCTCACCGGGACGCCAAGTAAACCTCGCGAGGCTATGCCTCGCTAATGGAGGCATAGCCTCCCAGTTTTTTTTCGGACCGCGGAAAGGCGGAGCCTTTCCGCTCATCATGGCGGCACAGCCGCAGAGTTTGCTCGTTAATATTCGGCTCCAGTCACCCTTAATATCCAACGTCCAGTTCATCCATCCATATGAAACTCATCACGATTATTCTTGCGACTTCCCTTCTCCTCCCATCCATAGCTCTGGCGCAAACTGTCGAAACATACGACCTCCTCATCACAAACGCCCGCATCATCGATGGAACCGGTAATCCCTGGTTCCGCGGATCGGTCGGGATCAGGGACGGCAAGATCGTCAAAGTCGGCCGCGTCGTGAACGCATCGGCAAAACAGACCATCGACGCCCAAAACCAAGTCGTCGCGCCCGGCTTCATCGACGTCCACGCACATACCGAGGACATCTTTGGTAACCCGACTGCCGAGAATTTTGTCCGCATGGGTGTCACATCCTTGATCACCGGTAACTGTGGAGGATCGGAGACGGACGTTGCCGAATTCCTCGGTCGGTATAAAGAAAAGCCGCTCGCAGTAAACCTGGCAACCTTGATCGGTCACAACTCGGTACGCTCGAAAGTTATGGGCCTCGACAATCGAGCTCCGACTGCCGACGAGCAGGCGAAGATGAATGCCGTCGTCGAACAGGCGATGAAAGATGGTGCCGTGGGTCTTTCGACCGGCCTGATCTATCTTCCCGGCACGTTTGCCAAAACGGAAGAGGTTGTCGAGTTGGCAAAAGCCGCGTCGAAGTATGGCGGTACGTATGCGAGCCACATTCGCAACGAAGAGGCTCGCGTCGTCGATGCGATCAAAGAAGCCATCAACATCGGTGAGCAGGCGAATATGCCGGTCGAGATATCGCACTTCAAGATCTCGGCAAAGGCTTTGTGGGGCGAGACGCCGATGACGATCGGACTTGTCAAAGCGGCTCGCGAACGCGGGCTGACGGTTACCGTCGATCAATACGCTTACACGGCATCTTCGACTTCGCTTGATTCGCGAATGCCGAACTGGGCACTCGCCGGTGGGCGAGCGGAAGGACGTAAGCGGATCACCGATCCGGCGACGCGTGCAAAGATCGTCACCGAAATGAAAAAGGAGCTCAAGGAGCGCGGGTTCAAAGACTACAGCTATGCGTATGTCGCGAGCTTTCGTGATAAGCCGGAATTCAATGGCAAGAACATCGCCGAGATCACAAAGCAGGTGCGCGGAAAGAACAAGGTCGACGACCAGATCGATCAGATCCTCGAGATGTACGACAAAGGCGGTGCCTCGATGGTCTATCGGACGATGAACGAAGCCGATGTGCAGAACATCATGCGCGAACCGTTCACGATGATCGCCTCGGACAGCGGTGTGCGCGAGTTTGGCTCCGGCGTTCCGCATCCGCGCGGTTACGGGAACAACGCACGCGTACTTGGTCACTACGTCCGAGACTTAAAGGTCGTCACGCTCGAGGACGCGATCCGAAAGATGACTTCCCTTCCGGCTCAGACGTTCAATCTTCGTGACCGCGGTCAACTTCGCGAAGGATTTGCCGCGGACCTCGTGATCTTCGACCCGGCGACGATCGGCGACAAGGCGACATTTGAACAGCCGCATCAGTACGCAGTTGGTTTTTCTTCGGTGGTCGTAAACGGGCAGGTGATATTTGATGGAACAAAGCTGACCGGCGTTATGTCCGGCCAGCCCCTTTACGGAAACAAACACTAACGCGTGCCGCCGAAGTTCGTCGTGGCCTCGGTAGCGGCTCCGATGTAGGTCGAACGCGGGTAGTTAGCTTTGAGGTCCGTCAGATATTTATTTGCCTTCGCCGGATTGTTCTTACTCGCGTGTGCGAGTATCAACCCGTAAAGGTACAGATCGTTTTGCTGGCTCTTTGGATACTCTTTCTGGAGCTCTTCGATCCGCTCGATCGCATTGGCCGGCTCGCCCATCCGGAGGTGATTGAAAGCGAGGTTTGCAAGGATGCTCTCGCGCTTCGTCGGGTCGGACTCGAGGTACTTGAGCCGACCGTAGTACTCGCTGCCCAACCAGTACAACTTCTTCTCCTGATAGAAAGCCGCGAACTGATGCAGAGCGTTTAGATCTTTTTGATCCGTCTCAAGCGTGTTCCCCGCATCTCTCACGGAGGTAAAGTCCTTTGGCAATAATTTGATCTTCTCGAATATCTCGCCTTCGGTCTTAACGCTAAACCCGAGTTGACCGAGTAAACCGCGCCCCCATGGATCGGTGAAGACGACATTCGGGATCGCGTTCACGCGATACTTTGCACGCATCTCCTTTTCGACGTCATAGTCCACCTTCACACAGACAAATTGTTTCGCCAACTCCGCGACATCCGCTCGCGGCCAGAAATCGCGATCCATACGCTTGCACGGCCCACACCACTTCGCCGTGAAGTCATACAGCACGGGTTTGCCTGTTTCACGCGCAATCCTCGTCGCCTCATCGAGATTTGTTATCCAGGTTATTTGCTGTCCGCGTACTGCAGAGCAATAAAAGAGAAAAAGCGCTACGAGAATAACTCCGCGGGAAATGCCAGGGGTAGGTGTGAACACTCTAGTCGCCTCCTGCATTACAAAAATCGACACTACGCTTAAATCGATGTTCGACGCCGCTTATTGGATGCCTGAACGCAAGCTGCCACGCGTGTAAACAGAGGCGTGTGAACTTGCTGCCTCCGCGTGAAACGTCGCCGACGATCGGATGACCGATCGTCGCGCAATGTATTCGAAGCTGGTTTGTGCGTCCGGTTATCGGCTCCAATTCCAACAAAGTCTTGTCGGAGGTCCGTTCGAGGACGCGAAAGCGAGACGTCGAGTGTTTTCCGTCGTGCTTCACCCCCCAGCGCTTTTCTTCGGGATAACGACCAATCGTCTCTTCGATCAAACCGCAATCTTCGTGCACGACGCCATCAACCAACGCACGATATTTTTTCTCGACTAACTTTTTCTGAAACTGCCGCGCGAGTCTCCGGTGTACTGCAACGGACTTCGCGACAACGATCAAGCCTGAGGTTTCTTTGTCCAGCCGATGAACGAGACCGGGGCGTGTGAATGCGGAACGCGGAACGCGGAACGCGGAATTTGTGTCGAAACCGATCTCTGTGCCACGCAACGAACCGGAAGTTCCGTCGACCGATGTCGACACAAATTCCGCATTCCGCGTTCCGCGTTCCGCATTGGGCGGCTCCGCATTCCGCGTTCCGCATTCCGCGTTAGAAGGCTCCGCATTCAGGTGGTGCACCAATGCATTCAGAAGTGTGCCATTCTTGTCGCGATGAGTCGGGTGAACGAGCATGCCGGCGGGCTTGTTGACGACAATAAGGTACGGGTCCTCGTGAACGATCTCGAGCGGAATATTCTCGGGCCGCATCGCGGTCTGACGATCCGGATCGAGATGTATCTCGATAAAATCCCCTCCCCGCAGACGCCGACCGATATTCTCGTGCGCCCCGTTGACCTCGCACTTACCATCGCGAACGATCTCTCGCAGGTACATGCGACTAAGGTGCGGAAAGCGGTCGAAGAGAAAGTCCTCCAGTCTAGTATTGCGTTCGGTCGCCTCGACTATAAGTTCCTGCCGTTCCATCCAGTGAGATTCTAACGTGCGAAAAGAAAAAGGTGCAGCCACGCGATGTGCCTGCACCTTTTGTTCAAGATAACGCGTGGCTAAGAAGATGCGGGAAGAATGTCCTCGATCGCTCCGCGAGCCGGTTTCTCGGTCACGAATCCTTCGTCGGTCGTGTGTCCGTCAAATACGTAAGCGATCTCTCCGTGCTGCGTCGCGTCGAGCCCAACGATCTCTTCAATCGTACTTACACGAAGGCCGATCAATGCATCTACGATCTTGAGTATTACTAGCGTACCGATCGATGCGAGCGTGGCGGCGATCAGAATACCGGTCACCTGATTCACCACCTGCCACAAATTGCCGTCGATCAAGCCAACCGGCTGTTCCTTGAAGATCGGATTGATGGCTGCTGTCGCAAACAGCCCGGTCGCGATCGCACCGATCGCACCACCGACGCCATGGATACCGAACACGTCAAGTGTGTCGTCGTAACCAAAAACTTTCTTAACTTCGACGACCATCAGATAGCACGAACCACCGGCAATAAATCCGATGACGATCGCAGACATCGGTGTCACGAACCCGGCGGCTGGTGTTATTCCGACAAGTCCGGCGACAGCTCCCGATATCGCACCGATGGCTGTCGGCTTTCCTTTCTTGAACCAGTCGATCAACGTCCATGCCAACATCGCGCTCGCGGCGGCGAAGTGTGTCGTGACAAATGCGTTCGTCGCGAGTGCGTTCGCTGATAGCGCACTTCCGGCGTTGAAGCCGAACCACCCGAACCACAAAAGTGCCGCACCGATCAAACTAAGGACCGTACTATGCGGAGGCGTTGGGATGTTTTGGTAATCGACCCGCCGTCCGAGATAGATCGCGCATACGATCGCAGATACACCGGACGAAATATGCACGACCGTGCCGCCGGCAAAATCCAATGCCGGAACGGCTCCCCCGAGTACCGCGTTCAGAAAACCGCCCTTCCCCCAAACCATGTGAGCGAGAGGGTAATAGATCACGATCGACCACAGCGCCGTAAAGGCGATCTTCGCCGGAAATCGGATACGTTCCGCAAAAGCTCCGGTGATCAGCGCAGGAGTTATCACTGCGAACATCAGTTGAAAAACCATGAACGTCTGATGAGGTATCGTTGGGGCGTAATCCGTGTTCGGGGTAGAGCCGACGCCGCTTAGAAACGCGTAGTCGAAACCACCGATAAAAGCGTTCCCTTCCGAGAAGACAAGGCTGTATCCGAAGAACGCCCACATCAGCGTCGCGATCCCGACGCAGATCAGACTCTTAAGCATTGTCGAGAGTACGTTCTTCTGCCGGACCAACCCGCCGTAGAAAAGGGCGAGTCCGGGGATAGTCATCAGCAGGACGAGCGCCGAACAGGTCAGTACCCACGCGTTATCGGCAGTGGATTGAGCCGCGCTAGCAGCCGCTTCGAGCTTCGCGATGCGATCGGCAAGATCGTCGGCGAGTGTCGGTAGAGGAAATAGAAGGAAGAGCAGTGGAAATATGCCTTTTGCTACGGGCCTGTGGAACACGGGGTTTACCTCCAACACGGATTGTCGAACTCGCCGTCCTTTAGCAAAACTGGTTCCGCGACAGGGTTCCTCGCAAAACCCGGCAAATCCTTGCCTTACAGGGCTTCACCTGACAACGCCGGACGGACCGCTCCGACATATTTGTCGTATTGCGAACTACATTCAAACTATTTTGCAGTCCTGGCTCGCCTCGTTACCGGACCGAGCTTCGACTCATCGTCGTAAAGTGTTATAAACTAAAAGCCGCCCTTCGTAGTTCGCGACAAATTTGTATGTCGAATCTTCTCGATGCAATCTCAGACGTTGGCGAGGTTATTTATTCCGGAACTGATCGCCCTCTGAATCTCAATCCTGTGCTTGAGATCGCGTCGGAACGGCTCGGCGCCGTCAAGGCGTTTCTTTTCCTTAACCAACCTGAAGAAGATCGATTAGTACTCGCGGGCTCGAGCGGTATGAACGTCTCCGAGTTCCGTCGACTTGAAGCACAGTTCGAGTCCCCGAGCATCAAGGCCGCTCTCGAATCGAACCGTCCTGAATACATTGGAGGCCTTGAAGCCGATAGCTCGATCGGCTTTTTGGCGGAGGATGAACCGCGTTCACTTCTCGCGACCGGTGTTCGCGTCGGGCGGTCAGCCCTGGGTGTCCTCGGGTTCGTGTTTGACGGTGACCTTAAAAACACGGAAGAGATCGCTAAACCCGTGGCGGTTATCGCCTCGATGCTCGGACAGTCACTGCGAGTCGAGCGTGCGGTCCGCGGCGAGCGTCAAAAACTGATCGAGGAGAATTCACATCTTCTTCAAGAGCTAAAAGAGAAACACGACTTCTCGCACATCGTCGGAACGTCGAATCCGATGAAGCAGGTCTATGACCAGGTGAGTCAGGTCGCACGTTCGAACGCGACCGTCCTGCTACGCGGCGAAAGCGGAACGGGTAAAGAGATGATCGCGAACGCGATTCACTACAACAGCCTTCGTGCGAAGCGTCCGCTTGTAAAAATAAACTGCGCCGCGCTCCCCGACACATTGATCGAAGCCGAACTGTTCGGTCATGAAAAGGGTGCGTTCACGGGTGCGGATCGCTTTAAGAAGGGACGCTTCGAGATGGCGGAAGGCGGTACGTTGTTTCTCGACGAGATCGGCGACCTGCCCCTCCAGACTCAGATCAAACTGCTGCGCGTTTTGCAGGAGCGAGAGTTTGAACGTCTCGGCGGCACCGACACTATCAAGACGAATATTCGCTTGATCACCGCGACGAACAAGAACCTCGAGGAAGCGATTGCCGCAGGCGAGTTTCGCGAGGACCTTTATTATCGGCTCAATGTGTTTACGATCTTTCTGCCGCCGCTGCGTGAGCGGAAGTCTGACGTGCTTTTGTTGGCGGAACACTTTCTTGAAAAGTACGAGCAGGAGCACGGCAAACGCATCCGTCGCATCTCAACGCCGGCGATCGATATGCTGATGGCATATCACTTCCCCGGCAATGTTCGGGAACTCGAGAACGCCATCGAACGTGCGGTTTTGGTCTGTGACTCGAACGTGATCCACAGTCATCATCTTCCGCCGACGCTTCAAACGGCTGAAGTCTCAGGAACCGTGACGGCGTTGACGTTAAAATCTGCAGTCGAGGCTTTTGAGCGCGGGCTGATCCAGGACACGCTCAAGTCGACAAAAGGCAACATCGCAAAAGCGGCGCGGCAACTAGATTCCACCGAACGGATTTTGAGTTACAAGATCCGGAGTTACGGTATCGACCCAAGGCGGTTCCGCTCCTGACTTGAAGAATTAGCGCCGTTAACCGCTGATACACAGATGACGCAGATTCGGTTGGGGTGACTGGTTTCAAGATGCCGACTCAACTGGAACCGCGAGGTTCCACAAAAGTAGACTAGTTAAATCTGCGTCATCTGCGCAATCTGCGGCTAATCAGCTGGACGACCTCGAACCGTGACAGAACTCGACTTGTGAGCGATCTCGACAATCTCACATCACACCTTCCCGACGCCGAATCCGCGCGGCGGTTCCTGGCTGCGCTCACGGAGCAGCATCCACGCGACGCGGCTAAACTCCAAAAGAATGACGGGCTCATGTCAGACGCCCTGACGCTTGCCGCATACAGTCCTCTGCTCTCGACGACGCTTCTGCAGACTCCCGAATACCTCTGGTGGCTAAACCGGAAGCGGCGATTGCCCGCTGTTCGAACCAAAGACGAACTACTTGAGGCTCTCGGCCGGTTTATGCTGACGCATTCGCAACTCGACAGGCATACCCAGCTTGCTCGCTTTCGACGTCGAGAGTTGCTACGCATCTTTCTTAGCGACATTCGCAGGCTCGCGACCGTCGCGGAGATTACCGAGGATATTTCGAACCTCGCCGATGCAATTCTCGAAACCGCGCTTCGCGATGCTCGACAGGAAATGGATAACCGGTTCGGTCAACCGCAAGCGATCGACGACAAGGGTCGCAAAACAGCAGCGGAGTTTTGCATTGTCTCGCTGGGCAAACTTGGTTCGCGTGAACTCAACTACTCATCGGACATCGATCTGCTTTTTCTCTTCTCAACCGATGGCGAAACTGCGGGCGGTGGTACTCGCGGTGTCGTAACGAATCGTGAGTACTTCGTGAAGCTAAGTGAAGCTGTCGTCCAGTTGGTTGGAAAGCAAGTCGGCGAAGGTGCGGCGTATCGCGTCGATACTCGGCTGAGACCGCATGGCCGCGTCGGGCCACTCGCCATCTCGGTTAACGACGCCGTCCGTTATTATTCGGGCGAAGCACGGGGCTGGGAACGCCAGGTCCTGATCCGGTCGCGTTCGAGCGCGGGCGATTCTGACGTCTATAGGACATTCTTCGAACGAGTTGAGCCCGCGGTTTTTGTTCCGAACTCTTCCGACGACGCGACACAGCTCGCCCGCTCGTTCGATGACGTTCGTACTTCCAAGCAACTGATCGATCGCGAACAGGGATCGAAGCCCGGCTTTAACGTAAAGCTCGGAAGGGGCGGCATCCGTGAGATCGAGTTTATCGCCCAAGCACTTCAGCTTGCATATGGCGGCGTCGATCGATGGCTTCGTGCACCCCATACTCTCATCTCCCTTTCACGACTCGCTGACCGCGGTTTGATCAGCGAGACCGAGTTGACGGAACTCTTCAGCTCCTACGAGTTTCTGCGCAGGCTGGAGCATGTCTTACAGATGGAGAACGGCTTGCAAACGCATGTCGTTCCGGATGAACCCGACCGACGGACATTGGTCGCTCTCCGAATGCAGTGCGCGGGCTTGAATGCATTTAACGGGGAGCTGACGAAACACGTCACGGATGCGCATCGCGTTTTTGAGCGCATTTTCGACTCGGCGGTTGGTACAAACGAGGAACACGACGACTCTCCGACGCAACCGGCCCCGCCCGCAGAGATAAACGTCGCCTTCGGAGTAACACATCCGGTCGCGTTCGGACGCGATCGCTCTTCGTATCTACAAGAACTGCAAAGTGCGGTTGCCGAGGAATCAGACTTCCGTCACCGCCTCGGGGTATTTCGGCGTCGTTGGTCGGCTCTTATCAACGACATCGCGGCCGCGGAAACCGACGGCGAATTCGATGCACGATCCGCAAAACGCGCTCAGACGGAGCTTGCGGAAGCAAGTATCGAGGTCGCACTCGACATTACGTGTCGCGAGCTTCGAAATCGTTACAGACTCGACGTCGAGCGTCTGCCGCTCGCTGTGATGGGTCTCGGCAAACTTGGCGGCGGCGCTATCGATTACGAAAGTGATCTCGACCTCGTACTGGTCTACGATCAGAACGGAGTGGTCCCGGATGGCACAACAGCCGCCGAGTTCTACTCGCGGGTTGCGGAGATATTCGTCACCACTCTCTCAAGCATGACTCGCGACGGCAGCATCTATCGCGTCGATCTGCGTCTACGTCCCTACGGCAAAAATGGTACGAGCACTATCTCCGCGTCGACGTTCGCAGACTACATGCAAAACACCGCTGCAATTTGGGAATGGCTTGCATACGTTAAGCTGCGCGGAGTCGGTGGAGATATGGAATTGGCGCGGAGAGTCGAAACCGAGATCCGACAGATAATTCATTCGCGCGCATCCGCGGCGGCCCCTTCCGAGCTCGCTGCGGAAACACGACGAATGCGGTTGCTGCTTGAGAAGGAGCGCGCCGGGCGTCGTCGGAGTAAGGATGTAGACATTAAGTACGGGGCTGGGGGCATGCTCGACATTTATTTCGCGATGCGATTCCTACAGCTTCGCGACAACGTCCCTGACTCAAACGACGACCGCACAACCGGGACAATGCTCGATGTCCTTCGCAACCGGGGATCTCTCACCGAGGAAACACACGACACCATGATCGCGGGTTATCGTTTTCTCGCCTCGCTTGATCACCATCTCCGCGTCGTTGTCGGACGCACGACACGCCTTCCGGAAGCCAACACGAAAGCT